>JANXLP010000580.1 GCA_025355125.1 Opitutaceae bacterium
GAGAGGACGGCGACGCGCTTGGCCTTGAGGTCTTCCTTGGCGAATTTTGCCATCACGGTGCCTTGGAATGGATCGATGAAGCAGACGCGGAAGATGTAATCGCCGGTTTCGGTGACTTTGGGGTTGGTGGCGGCGGGGGCGATCATCGGGATCTTCGCAGCCTGGGCGATCGGGGCGGCTTCGAGGGAGCGCCCGGACGAGACTTCGCCGATGAGGGCGATCACGCTCTCGCGGGAAATGAGTTTCTTCACGGCGGTCGCGGACTCACCGGATTTGGTCTGATTGTCTTCGTAGAACAGTTCGAGTGGCTTGCCGAGGACGCCGCCGGCGGCGTTGATTTCTTCGAGGGCGAGGACGACGCCGTGGTGGGAGGTTTGACCGAAGCCGGCTTCTTTGCCGGTCAGTGAAGCGTATTCTCCAATTTTGATCGTATCTTTTTTCTTCGCGCACGAAGAGACGAACAATGAGGTTACTACCAAGAGGGCGACGAGGGTGAGGAGGCGGGTGGGTGATTTCATGTAGAGGGAGAAGGGAAAGGGAGGGAAGGAAGAGGTGATTTTAACCGCGGATTACGCGGATGGGCGCGGATGCGGAGGAATAAATTGGGCGAGGGAGAGTAGGAGAAAGAGGCGGCGGGGATCAGGGATTCACATCTTGGACGAAGGTGAACTTGCCGTTCTTCACGGTGAGGACGACGGCGGACTTGGTAGGATTGCGCTGGGCGTCGAAGGTGATGGAGCCGGTGACGGCGGCGTAGTTTTTGGTGGCGGCGAGGGCGTCGCGGATTTTGGCACCGTCGGTGGAGCCGGCGCGTTTGATCGCATCGATCAGGACCATGGCGGCGTCGTAGGCGAGGGCGGAGAGGGCGTTGGAATCTTCGTTCCAACGGGCGCGGAAGCGTTGGTTAAACGCGACGACGGCGGAGGATTTGTTCTCGGGTGAATAGTGGGTGGAGAAGTAGCAGCCCTCGACGGCGGCGCCGCCGACGGAGATGAGTTGCGAGGATTCCCAGCCGTCGATGCCGAGGAGGGGAACGGTGAGGCCGAGTTCGCGCGCCTGTTTCGAGATGAGGGCGGCCTCGGCGTAGTAGCCGGGGACGAAGATGGCCTCGACGTTCGCGGCTTTGATGGCGGTGAGCTGGGCGCGGAAGTCTTTGTCGCCCTCGCCGTATTTCTGTTCGAGCGCGACGGTGCCGCCGCCGGCGGTGATGCGCTCGCGGAAAAATTTGGAGAGGCCCACGCTTTGCGCGGAGGAGACGGAGGAGAGGAGGGCAACGCGGCGGACTTTTAAGGTGTCCAAGGCGAACTTCGCCATGACGGTGCCTTGAAATTCGTCGATGAAGCAGACGCGGAAGATGTAGTTGCCCTTGGCGGTAACCTCGACGGCGGTGGCGCCGGGGGAGACGAGGGGGATTTTCGCGGCTTGGGCGATGGGCGCGGCCTCGAGGGTGCGCCCGGAGGTGAGCTCGCCGAGGATGGCGACGACTTTGTCACGGGAGATGAGTTTTTTGACGACGGTGGCAGATTCGCCGGGTTTGGACTGGTCGTCTTCGGTGATGAGTTCGAGTTTGCGGCCGAGGACGCCGCCGGCGGCGTTGGCTTCTTCGAAGGCGAGGCGGGTGCCTTTGTTGACGGTCTGGCCGTAGGTGGCCTCTTTGCCGGTGAGGGAGGCGAACTCACCGATTTTGATGGTCTCCTGGGCGCCAGCGAAGGTCGTGATGAGCGCGATTAGGGCGGTAATAATCAGGGGACGCGGGGCAAAAGGCATGGAAGAATACGGTCCGGGTTTAGTCGCGAAAAGGGGAGGCAAGGGCAGGGAGAGCAGGTTTTCAACCAAGACGTTGGATCGGGGGTGAAATTTTTGGACTGCCTGCGGGGTGAATGTTCGCGTGCGGGGGTTTGGGCTTGGCGTGGGGCGGGGCGGGGGTTCGTGTGACGGGGTGAACACGTTTGACCGGCATCTTTTGCGCGAGTGGCTGCAGATCCTCGGGCTGGTGTTGCTGGCGACCTGCGGGCTGTTGCTCGTGCAGGTGATGTATGATGACTTCCGTGCGTTGCGCGAAGGCGGGGCGCGCGGGTTGGAGTTGTGGCGGTATTTCTTTGTGACGATGCCGAGTTTTTTGACGGTCGTGCTGCCGCTGGCGTTGCTGGTGTCGCTGATGTTTGCGCTGGGAAAACTCCATCGCGCGAATGAGCTGACGGCGATGCGCGCGGCGGGCGTGGGCTTTGGGCGGCTGATGGCGCCGGTGTGGGTCGTGGGCGTTTTTGCCTGCGCGCTGTCCTGGTGGCTCAACGCGACGGTGGTGCCGTGGTCGGTGGAGGAATCGCGTTCGCTAAAGGACGGGCTCGAGTATCGTCGGCAGGCGCAGACGCTTTCGGCGGACCGGATTGGCACGGTGAACAGCGTGGGTTTCGACAATCCCGGCGCGCGGCGGATGTGGTTTTTTAACCGCTACGGAAAGTTCGCGCAGCGCGGCTATGGCGTATCGGTTTCAGAACTGGACGCGCGTCGGCGTGAGACGACGCGGCTGGTGGCGGCGCAGGCGTGGTATGACGGGACGCGGCGCGGCTGGATGTTTAAGGATGGACGCGAGCTGAGCTTTGAAGCGGAGACCGGGGAGCTGACGGCCTCGGTGCCGTTTGCGGAGAAATTTATGGAGCGCTACCGGGAGGACCCGCAGTTGATGCTGCTGATCGACCGACGGCCGGTGGACCTTTCGTTTCGCGAATTGGAGCGGCTGATGGACTACTTCGAAGTGGAGCACAATCCGAAGGGGGTGCCGTATGCGGTGCGTTTTTTTGGGCTGATCGCGGATACGCTGGGGCCGCTGATTGTGATCGCGATTGCCATCCCGTTTGCGGTGACGGGCGTGCGCGTGAACCCGGCGGTGGGCGTGTCGAAATCGATCGGACTTTTCTTTCTCTATTACGTGATGGCGAACATCGCGGCGTCGCTGGCGACGAAGCAGATCATCGATCCGGTGTGGA
>JANXLP010000582.1 GCA_025355125.1 Opitutaceae bacterium
AAGCTCCACACCGTCTGCCAAAGCGCGCAGTGTCCCAACCTCGGCGAGTGCTGGTCCCGCGGCACCGCCACCGTGATGATCCTCGGCAACATCTGCACGCGCTCCTGCAATTTCTGCGCGATCCAGACGGGCCGCCCTACGGAGCTCGATCTCGGCGAACCCGCTCGGGTCGCTGAAGCCGTTGCCAAGATGGGCCTCCGCCATTGCGTCATCACCTCCGTCGCCCGCGACGAACTCACCGACGGCGGCGCCGCCGTCTGGGCCGCGACCATCCGCGCGGTCCGCTCCAAAAATCCGCAGACCGCCATCGAAGTCCTCACGCCCGATTGGAAAGGCAAGCTCCACGACCTCGACACCGTCCTCGACGCCAAGCCCGACATTTTTAATCACAACCTGGAAACCGTTGAGCGTCTTCAAAAACCCGTGCGCGTCCAAGCCCGCTACGAGCGTTCGCGCTCCGTCTTGCAGCACGCCAAATCCCGCGGCTTCACCACCAAGACCGGCATCATGCTCGGCCTCGGTGAGACCCAGCCCGAGATCGAGCAGACCCTCCGTGACATCGCCGCCGACCGCACCGACATCCTCACCATCGGCCAATATCTCCAACCCACTCCGCAGCACTTGAAGGTCGAGCGCTGGGCGCATCCCGACGAGTTCGCGCACTGGAAACAATTTGGTCTGGGCCTCGGCATCGGCGTTGTGGAAAGCGGCGCGATGGTCCGCTCCAGCTACCACGCCGACGAACAGTCGCAGAAATACACCGGCATCGAGCACCTCAACACGCAGAACGCGCTGGCCGGGGTTTAGGCCAGCCAACGAGCTCACGAGAGCATCCTCCAAGGTCTATCCGCTCCGCGCCTTACGTTAAGCCAAACGGGGCCTTCTATGATTCAGTCTTTTGCCGACCGCGACACCGAGCAGCTTTTCCACGAGGAAAAAAACCGTCGCTACACGGCGATTGCCCGCGTCGCCCTCCGGAAACTTTTTCAAATGAACCGGGCCGGCTTGCTCCAAGACCTTGCCGTGCCGCCCGGCAACCGGCTCGAAGCCCTCAAGGGAGTTTATCAAGGGTTTCACTCCATCCGGATCAACGACCAGTGGCGCCTGGTTTTCCGTTGGGCGGAAAAGGGTCCGGCCGAGGTCGCCATCGTGGATTACCATTGAAACGCCCGCTATAACGCTCCACGTCATAGGCATGAATCCGCCCATCACCCCCGGTGAAATCCTGCTCGAGGAATACCTCGCTCCCATGGGGATTTCTCAAAACGCCATGGCCCGCGCTATCGGCGTTGCGCCGCGCGCGATCAACGAGATCGTCCTCGGCCACCGCGCGATCACGCCCGTCATGTCCATCCGCTTCGGCGCCTTCTTCAGCCAGACCCCCGAGTTCTGGCACGGGCTGCAGGTCGAATGCGATTTCAGAGCCCTGGTTAAGCAGCAAAAAAAGCTGACCGCCAAAATCCTCCCCGCCCAAAGCCTCGGCCGCGCCGCGTGACCCTCCTTGCGGTCAAGAGTTCAGACACGACCCTTCCGGCTCCACAAAAGCCCGTTCGCGTGCAGGCCCGCTATGCACGCTCGCGCTCCGTCCTCCAGCACGCCAAGTCCCGCGGTTTCACCACCAAGACCGGCATCATGCTCGGCCTCGGCGAACAACCCGCCGAGATCGAGCAGACCCTCCGCGACATCGCCGCCGACAAGACCAACATCCTTACCATCGGCCAGTATCTCCAGCCCACTCCACAGCACCTCAAAGTCGAGCGCTGGGCCCACCCCGACGAGTTCGCCCACTGGAAGCAATTCGGTCTCGGCTTAGGCATCGGCGTCGTCGAAAGCGGCGCGATGGTCCGCTCCAGCTACCACGCCGACGAACAGTCGCAGAAATACACCGGCATCGAACACCTCAACACGCAGAACACCCTCGCCGTCGTCTGAAGGTAGGGCGCGTTATTGAGTAGAAGTCGCCTGTCGCATCTAAATGTGCCTATTGCCGTCTTCTTGCCTAGCAGGCTGTCGGACTTAGAAATTTAAGGCATCCACCGTGCGATATTCGCGAAAATATTTTTCAAAAAGATCAAATATCGAGCTACAAACGCCTTGAACGGCCTAAGTCCGACAGGCTGCTAGCCCGTCATTTCAGCTGGTTAATCAAATCGTCCTCAGGATTCCCATTGACGAAATCGTAACTCAAAGGGCGCAACTCAATATTAGCAAAACCCATGAATGGTGGCTTCCCTGGAGTAAACGGATAAGGATTTTGCCCTGATAGGAGGTATCCTTTCATCTCGGAGATTTCTTTGAGTTTCGTATCCGAATACAGTCCGGAATGCCTTCTCCTGACCGAGAGTCCCGGAGGTATAACGTCTTTTATATTCAAAATGACGTAGTGAAGAATTTCATCCGCACTGTTTCTAAACACCAACATAAAGGCCAGATTCTGTATGGGACGTGTATTGGTGTTTTTAATAGAATAACTGAGGACACCGCCCAACGGACCATCAAACGCAGCATCAACTAATTTTAGGCCCGCTGTCCCGCGTTCTGTTTTGACAGAGCTACTTGCCGCGACCGGCTCCCACTTCGCCCCTTTTGATCGCAGTTGGGCAATCAATGACGCTGGAACAGCAAAGTTTAGATTTTGTGATTCGAGTAACGTCATTGTGGCCACGCCAACAACCCGGCCACTATCATCCAAAACGGGCCCACCACTGCTTCCGGGCGAAATTGGTGCGGTAATCTGAATCATCGAAAAATCTCCGATTTGACGAAGGCCAGATACAATTCCCTCAGAGAGCGAACCCTCCAAACCACGAGGGTTTCCAATTACTACTACTTTTTCACCTACATCTGGTGCACCGCCTTCGCGAATTGATAAGACAGGACCCGCTGCATCAACCTCAAGTAACGCGAGGTCCAGTGACTTTGAGACCGACTTCACATTAATCACGGGGCGCGACTTTTGTTCTCCAATAACCCGGCAGATGATCTTGGACGAACCATCGATTACGTGGAAGTTGGTCGTGATTTCCTTTTCACCAGAAAAGAATCCACTGCCGATAGAAAGCGGAAGGTTTGAGGAATCGTATGTGATTATAAGCACAACGGAAGACCGACTGCCCGCGTAGATATTTTTTACTGATTCGCCAAAGACAGGTGAGCTGAATCGGACAAGGGCCGCAAAGATCATCGGCAGAACGATTATTTTCTTCGGCATAGAATTTCAGTATTAAGGTTTAATTTTTTGTGGCAGGCGTATATCAGTGAAACAAGACGATTTATGGACAGCCGTGGGGTCGGAAGCCGTGGGGCCCGAAAAGGGGTCAAACTTTGGGGCCCGAAAAGGGGTCAAACTTTGCACTTTGCACTCGCTCGGCTGATCTAAAGTTGGGTCTGGGCCCCGCGATGGGGTCATCCGCCCAATTTCCCCGCCCTCCAGACAGACCAGCCGCTGGTTGCTTCGCAGTAGTGAGCGGCGCGACGCGCCCAGACAGAGGGTCAGGCTTTGGGGTTT
>JANXLP010000611.1 GCA_025355125.1 Opitutaceae bacterium
ACTTGCACACGCCGGTGAGGGCGGCGCTGCCGGAGAGCGTGCGCTTGCTCGATGCGTTGGCGGCGCTGCATCCGACGCCGGCGGTGGGCGGGGCGCCGTTGGAAGCGGCGGTGGCGGCGATTCGTGGGCTGGAGGGATTTCCGCGCGGGCTCTATGCGGGCGCGATCGGCTGGCTCAATGCGCGCGGCGGCGGCGAATTTTTTGTGGGATTGCGCTCGGCACTCGTGGATGGCGCGACGGCGCGGGTTTATGCCGGTGCGGGGATTGTGGCGGGTTCGACGCCGGAGAAGGAATTTGCGGAAACGGAACTCAAGTTTAAGGCTATGCTCGAAGCTCTGCTCACCTGATGAACCCTCCCGACCTCGACCTTCGCAACCTCAACTCCCTCTGGGGCGGCATCTGCGCGGAGACGCTCGCGCGCTGCGGGGTGACTCGCGCGGTGATCTCGCCGGGCTCGCGCTCGACGCCGCTCACGCTCGCGCTGGCGCGGCACGCGGAGATCGAGTGCATCCCGGTGCTCGATGAGCGCTCGGCGGCATTTTTTGCATTGGGACTCGCGAAGCAGTGGGGCGAACCGGTGGTGTTGCTCTGCACGAGCGGCACGGCGGGCGCCAATTACTTTCCGGCCGTGATTGAGGCGAAGGAATCGGGCGTGCCGTTGATCGTGATCACGGCGGATCGGCCGCCGGAGATGCGGGCGTGTGCGTCCGGCCAGACCATCGACCAGCTCAAGCTGTTTGGCGACTACGTGAATTTCTTCCATGAGGTCGCGTTGCCCGAAGCGAGCGAGCCACGGCTGCGTTATCTGCGGCAGACGCTCGCGCACACGGTCGAGCGCGCGTTGCAACCCGTCGCGGGTCCGGTGCATCTCAATATGCCGTTTCGTGATCCGCTGCCGCCGACTGATGATGGCGGCGCGACGGCGACGTTTGCGGCGGCGATGGATTGGCCGCTGTTTTTTCAGCATCTGGTCCCGCCGGTGGCGACGAGCATCACCTCAGCCATTCCGCAATTTCTGAGCGACGTGCACGGGTTGATCATCGCGGGTCCGTCGCAGCCGGTGAATCCGGCGGCGCACGCGGCGGTCGTAGGCGAGATTGCGCAACGCCTAGGATGGCCGGTGCTGGCCGACGGGCTCTCGCCGCTGCGTAATCACGCCGGCACCGTGCCGCACCTCGTGACGACCTACGACACGATCCTGCGCAATCCGGAGGTGGCGGAGCGGCTCAAACCGGAGGTCGTGATTTGTATCGGCGGCTGGCCGACGAGCAAGGTGCTGCGGGCCTGGCTCGAAGCGAGTGGTGCGCGGATTTGGATGGTTACGCGTCGGCTCGACAACCGCGATGCGCTGCACGGCCGCGCCACTCATCTACCGGTGTCACTGTCGGCGTTGGCGGCGGAGTTGCCGTATGCGATGGACCCGAATGGCTACGAGCAGATGTGGGGCGGCTATGAGCACCGCGTGCGCGTGGCGATGGATGACCGTATCACGCAGGTCGAAGGGCTTTTCGAGGGGCGGGTGACGACGCTGCTTTCTCAGCACTTGCCCGAGGAGACGACGCTCTGCATCGCGAATTCAATGCCGGTGCGGGACATGGAATATTTCTGGCCACCGAGTGATCAACGCATCCGTCCGCTGTGCAACCGCGGGGCTAACGGCATCGATGGCACGCTCTCGACGGCGCTCGGCGTGGCGCACGCGTCGGGTCGGCCGACGGCGTTGCTCTCGGGCGATCTGGCGTTGCTGCACGATACGAACGGCTGGCTGATCGTGCCGAAGTTCAAGGGCAGTCTCACGGTGGTGCTGATCAACAATGCGGGTGGCGGAATTTTCGAACACCTGCCGGTCGCGCAATTCGATCCGCCGTTCGAGGAGTTTTTTGCGACGCCGCAGGTCGTGGATTTTGCCAAGCTCTGCGCGGCCTATGGGGTGGAGCACATCGCGATCACGGACTGGGAACAGTTCGGCGCTCTCGTGGCGCAACCGCCCGCAAGCGGAGTGCGCGTGCTCGAAGTGAAGACGGATCGGAAGAAAGATGCAGCGACGCGGAAAGAGCTTTTCGCGCGGCTGGCGGCGGAGCTGTAAGCGGTGATCGGGTTGAAGGTTGAAAGGTGAAGGTTGAAAGTCGGACAAGAGACGGGAGCTTGGCTGCATCCGATCGTTCAACTTTTAGCCGTCTGCTTTCAACAGGCGTGCTCCGTGCGCCTCAGAGCTGCAGGGGCAGGCCGATCTCGATGATCTGCGAGGGCGTGATGCGGTAGTAATCTTTGGCGGGGCTGGCGTTGCGGCTGAGGAGGGCGTAGAGGCTCTTTTGCCACTCCCACATTTTGGCGGTGCCGCCGGAGATGATCATCTCGCGGTTGAAGAAGTAGGTCGCGCCCTGCGGGTTGATGGGCACGCCGGCGGCGTTGATTTTATCCATGAGATCGGCGACGTCGGGCGACTGCATGTAACCGTAGCGGCCGACGGCGCGCCAGACGCCCTCGCCGATCTCGCGGAGGGTGAGCTGTTCGTCGTCGGGGACCGTGGGGACATCGTCGGTGGCGATGCTGAGCAGCACCACGATTTTATGCAGGCAACGATTGGACTTCACATGGTGGAGGAGGGCAATGGGTGTGCCATTCGGTGAGCCGACCATGAAGACGGCGCCGCCGACGACGCGGGTGACGTGATGACTGCGGGCGATGCTCGTCAGTTCGGTTTCAGTGACACTGTTGCCATAGACGCGGCGGAAGATTTCTTCACGGCCGGTTTTCCATGTGTGCATGACGGCGAGGATCACGGCACCGATGGCGAGCGGGAACCAGCCGCCGTCGGCGAGCTTGTGGGCGTTGGAGGCGAAGAGCGCGAGGTCGATCAGGAGGAACACGCCGCAGATCGGTGCGACGAGCCAGAGCGGCCAGCCGGGGTTGCGCTTGGCGACGAGGTAGTAGGCGATGGTGGTGATGCCCATCGTGCCGGTGACGGCGATACCGTAGGCGGACGCGAGGCGCTCGCTGGAGCCGAAGGAGATCACCGTGAGGATCGCGCCGATGGCGAGGAGCCAGTTGACGAAGGGGACGTAGATCTGTCCGGAGTGGTCGGCGTTGGTATAGGTGATCTTGAGGCGTGGGAAGTAGCCAAGCTGGATGGCCTGGCGTGTGAGCGAGTAGGCGCCGGAGATGAGCGCCTGGCTGGCGATGACGGCGGCGAGGATAGAGAGTCCGGTTAGCGCAGCGCGCACTATACCGGCGGGCGCCATCGCGAAAAACGGGTTGTCGGTGGATTGGGGGTGGGAGAGGATAAAAGCGCCCTGACCGAAGTAGTTCAGCGCGAGGCCGGGGAATGCGATGCCATACCACGCGAACGAGATGTAGCGCCGACCGAAATGGCCCATATCGGCGTAAAGGGCTTCGGCGCCCGTGATGGAGAGCACGATGGCGCCGAGCAGCGCGCCGACGAGGACGGGGGAGTGGTTGAGCAGGGCGACGCCGTAGGCGGGGTTGAGCGCGCGCAGGACCGAGGGGTTTTGCACGAGATGGTAGAGACCGAGGGCGGCGAGGGCGAGGAACCAGACGAGCATGACCGGGCCGAAAATGTGACCGATCTTCTTGGTGCCGTTTTTCTGAAACCAGAAGAGCAGGGCGAGAATGGCGCAGGCGATGCCTACGACGTATTTTTCAAAGGCCGGGTTGATCGCTTTCAAACCCTCGGCGGCGCCGAGCACGGAGATCGCGGGGGTGATGATGCCGTCGCCGTAGAGCAGGGCGGCGCCGATCAGGATCATGATGACCGCGGGCCCGAGGCCGCGTTTTACCGGGGTGGCGCCCTCGGAGGTGTTGGTGCGGCCGGCGTGGATCAATGCGAGCAGAGCGAAGATGCCGCCCTCGCCGTGGTTGTCGGCGCGCATGACGAACCAGAGGTATTTTATGCTCACGATGAGCACGAGGGCCCAAAAAATGAGGGAGAGCACGCCGAGCACACCGGCGGTCTGATCGACCGGAGGCATGTGCGCCATGCACTCGCGCATCGTGTAGAGCGGGCTCGTGCCGATGTCGCCGAAGACGACGCCGAGCGCGCCCAGCGAGAGCCCGGCTTTCGCCGAGGAACTTAGAGACGCGGGTGCGGGAGTGCTCATGAACGACGGGAGCTTTGGGCGGTGGGCGGGCGACTCCAAGCTGTTTCACCGTCGAGCGGAATGTTGCTTGCTTTCGGGTTTTTGTGGTCGGCCGACCCTCGACAAACGACGGGTCGCGCCTACGGTTCAGCCATGAGTCTCGTTTGGCAGCAGGTCAAAACTTACACCGATATTCGCTACGAAAAGGCCGCCGGCATCGCGAAGGTGACCATTAACCGGCCGGAAAAGCGCAACGCGTTTCGCCCCGAAACCATCATGCAGATGCATGAGGCTTTCATCGATGCGCGCGAAGATCCGACGGTCGGCGTGGTGCTGCTCACGGGCGCCGGTCCCCATACGGACGGCAAATACGCCTTCTGCGCCGGGGGCGACCAGAGCGTGCGTGGACACGCGGGCTACGTCGGCAGCGATGGCGTGCCGCGGCTCAATGTCCTCGATCTGCAAAAACTGATTCGTTCGATGCCCAAGGTCGTGATCGCGCTCGTGGCGGGCTTCGCGATAGGCGGCGGGCATGTTTTGCACCTCGTATGTGATCTCACGATCGCGGCGGACAACGGTATTTTCGGGCAGGTCGGCCCGCGCATGGGCAGCTTCGACGGCGGTTTCGGGTCGAGCTACTTGGCGCGTATTGTCGGGCAGAAGAAGGCGCGCGAGATCTGGTATTTATGCCGCCAGTATGATGCGAAGCAGGCGCTTGAAATGGGACTCGTGAATACGGTGGTGCCGGTTGCCCAACTCGAAGACGAGGGCGTGAAGTGGGCGCAGGAAATTCTCGGCCACAGCCCGCTGGCGATCCGCCTCTTGAAGAGCGCGTTCAACGCCGAACTCGACGGCCAGGCTGGCATCCAGGAACTCGCGGGCAATGCCACTCTGCTCTATTATATGAGCGATGAGGCGAAGGAGTTTCACTCCGCCCAGCGCGAGAAACGGAAGCCGGATGCGCGGAAATTTCCGTGGCTGCCCTGAGCAGCCAATTTGTTTTTTCATCCTCGCGTGTTTCCAGCATGCAAGTTGCTAAATTTCACCCCTGTTTCACCCCCAACCAATTCCCCAACCTCACTTAAAATCATGAATCGTCGCCAATTTATCGAGTATTCCGGCATCGGAGCCGCCGCCTTGTTCTCGCCCAGTCTGGGTCGCGTCGTGGCCGCGCAGAACAACCTCGCACCCATCCCCGCGTCAGAGAAGAAGAAGCTCGCCGATGTCGCGCTCAACGCTGCCACCAAGCGCGGCGCCACCTACGTCGATGTGCGCATCGGCCGGTATTT
>JANXLP010000640.1 GCA_025355125.1 Opitutaceae bacterium
CTGACCTCACCACCCGCGCCGACGACCTGCTCGCCGGCGTCACCGACCGCACGGTCGCACGCACACGCCTCCTTGAGGAACTGGCTCTCGACTACCCCGACCTCACTGCGGCCCACCGTGCGGAGATCGTCGCCGGCGTCATCGCCGCGCTGGAGCACGATGATTACTTCGGCTGGGAATTTTGCGGCGATCCGTTCGCCGAAGAACCCGAACCGGCCGACGCCGAGGATTTCTGATTTCCGTTTCCCCGTCCGACCATTCTCCGCATGTCCCCGGCCCTCGCCGCTCCTCCCACCCTCGTCGCCATCCTCGCCTTCAACGCGCGCAACCAACTCGCCGTGCGCCGCCTGGGCTCGAAGGCCGGCCTGCCTTTCACCGGCACCGATCTCGCGATGGCCACCGCTCGCCTTGAGTCGTCCTTCACGGTCCACACCGCGCCCGTGAAATATTTCACCGCCGAAGCCGGCGGCCGCAGTTACCAAGTCTTTTTCACCCGCGTCGAAGGCGCGCCCACCGACAGCGAGATCGCCTTCCAATCGCTCGACACCCTCGCCGCCACGCCCACCGGCCTCGCCCCGTCGCTCGCCGTCCTGCTCGAGAAACTAGAGCCGCACCTCGTGGACATCCCGTATCTCGACCTCGGGGAAAACGATTTCATCTACAAATTTCGCCCCGCGCAGGAGCGCAACACCGCCATCTACGCGCAGGACTCCGCGGCCAGCGCCCTCTACCAGTCGCAATTGTGCGCCGCCATCAAGGCCCTCGCCCGCCACCACGAACGCACTGCCGATGCCCCCGTGACGCTCGATTTTGGAGCCATGCGCTACGTGATTCCCAGCCATTTCGGTTTCTGCCTCGGCGTGAAAAACGCCATCGAGCGCGCCTACGAGACCCTCGCCGAAAACCCCGACAAGCGCGTGTTCATGCTCTCGGAGCTGATCCACAATCCCTTCGTCAACGAAGACCTCCTCCGCCGCGGCCTGCGTTATCTTCAGACCGACAAAGGCCACGCCTACACCGTCGATGGCACGTCCGGCTCGCCCCAACTCTGGGACACGCTCACGCCCGACGACATCGTGATAATCCCCGCCTTCGGCGCCACCGACGAGGACAAGCGCCGCCTCGTCCGCTGCGGCCTCGCCGTCAGTCAATACGACGCCACCTGCATGTTGGTGGAAAAAGTCTGGAAGGCCGCCCGCGCTTATGGCCGCGAGGGCTACACCGTGATCATCCACGGCAAGAGCGAGCACGAGGAGACCAAGGCGACGTTCTCCAACACCCGCCGCCATGCCCACGCCGTCATCGTCCGCAATCTCGCGGAAACCCGCCTCCTCGCCGAGATCATCGCCAGCGACGACCCGGCCGTGCGCGCGCGCTTCTACGAGATCTTCGCCGGCAAATACACGCCCGGCTTCGATGTCGCCCGCGACCTCGACCGAGTCGCCATCGTCAACCAGACGACGTTGCTCATGAACGAGACGCTCGAAATCATCGAGCACCTCCGCGCTGTCTATCGCGCGAAATACGGCGAGACTGAAGGCGCTGCGCGCGTGGGCGGCACCAGCCGTCGCGACACCCTCTGCTATGCGACGCAGGTCAATCAGGACGCCCTTAGCCGCGCGCTCACCGAGCCGCTCGACGCCGCGTTCGTCCTCGGCGGAAAAAACTCCTCCAACACCTACCAGCTCTTCCGCCTCTGCGAGCAGAAGCTTGGCGCCAAGGCCTTCTTCATCCAGAGCGAGGCCAACATCCTTTCGCGCGACGCCGTAGAGCACTACGTTTACGGGCATGGCACGGGTAACACCGAGTCCCGCCCACTCTGGGCCAACTGCACGGCCCCGAAACGCGTCCTCATTACTGGTGGAGCCTCTTGCCCCGACGGCATCATCCAGCAGGTCATCGCGCGCATAAATTCCTTTTTCCCCGCCGAGCAGTTGCGCAGCGTGGAACTCGTGCTCGCGGATTTACACTAGGCCCCCACGCCTTCTGCCGCCCGCGCCCGCCGCGTGTGGAGCACCAGCCAGCCCCAGAAAAACGCGCTTACCAGCAGCGAGACGGGCAGCACCCAAAGCGTCGCCTTTTGCAGGCTGCCCCAGTGGTCCGAGAGGTAGCCAACAATTTTCGGCGACCATAAATCGCCCAGCAGATGGATCGTGAAAATTGACGCCGCCATGGCGCACGCTCGCATGGCCACCGGCACCGTTTCAAGAACGAGCGTGTTCACCGGACCGGTGGCGAGAAACAGCATTCCCATCGCCACGATCAGCGCCGTCTTGGCCAGCGCGAGGTCTTGGATTGAAAACGCCGCCCACGCCGCCGGTGCCGCCGCGAGCGAACTGAGCGCCAACACCCACGCATAACCGACGCCCGTGCGTTTTTGCCAAACCGTCGCCGCGTAGCCGCCGGCGAGCGTCGCAACCAGCCCGGTCGCGACCAGCGATAACCCGAAAAAACGTCCCGCCGCTTCGACATCCATTCCGTGGACCCGGTGCAGAAACGTCGGCGCCCAGAACGCGAATCCGCCGAGCGCAAACGTCTGGGCCACGTAACCCGCGATCACGAGCACGTAGCTGGGAAAGCGAAAGAGCGTGAGATATACGCCCCACCCCACCGGAGTCGCGTTTGCCGCAGGCACCACCGTCTCGGTCGCGCCGCGCGCCGGCTCACGCAGGAAAAACAAACCCAGCGCCAGCACCAGCCCCGGATAGCCCGCCCATAGAAACGCCGAGCGCCAGCCGTAACGCGCCGCCATGAAACCGCCGAGAATGAACCCCAACGCCGAGCCCACCGGGATCGCGAGGTAGAAGATGGAAATCGCGTTGTTGCGCCGTGCTGCCGGGAAAAGATCGGCGATCCACCCAGGACTGATCGTGCCAAAACTCGCTTCGCCGAATCCCACGAGCACGCGGAAAAAAATCAACGCGCCGAGCGTGCCCGAGTGTCCGGAAAGCAACGTGCCGAGGCTCCAGACAAACACCCCCGCCGCGATCAACCAACGGCGCGACATCCGATCTCCAAGAAAACCAAAGATCGGCGCCGTCAAAAAATACCCGAGCATAAACGCCGTCGCGATGGTGCCGGCCTGCTCATCGTTGAATCGCAATTCCGCCTGCAAGGAGGGTAGCACGGCGGCGAGCAACTGGCGGTCGAGGTAGTCGAGCAGGTTGAGTCCCGTCAGCACAGTGAGCGACACCACGGGCCAGGCGGGTTTACTGGAATTCACGCCGAGCAGGCAATCGCGCCCCTATCGCTTTGCAAAGACGGAAACGAAACGCCGGGACAAACCTAAGGCTCAGAGGGGTAGAAGCCCCTGAGTGGGCCGTGCGCTCCGAGGTGGGCCGTGCGCTCCGCGCGCGGCCAAGCCCGCCTTATACCAACGTCAGTTGAGTTTTTGACTTAAGGTAGCTGCGAGCGCCAGCGAGTGGCGGTTCGCTATCGTCCAGAAATCATCAGACGTGGGTATTGCGCGGGATTCGCAGTGGCCGACTCATCCTCTCGTTCTCGGCTGACTAACAAAAAAGCCGCGCGCAAAGCGCACGGCCGACTTTGCATCGCTCTCGCGACGAACTTTAGAACCGGAACGTCATGCCCGCACGCAGGCCGTTCAGATTGTTCAAATCGATCTTCGTGGAGTAATTCGCGTTCGTGCTGGCGATCGTCTGATCGTAGCTGCCAGTCGCCTGATAAACGGCGCCGACATAGAAACCCGTGCGTTCCGTGGCGTCGAACTGCAGCGTGGCGTCGGCGTAATAGCCGACCAAAAACTTACTGGCGTCATCCTTCATGCTGTCTTTGATCTCAGCACCGGTCTCAGGCAGGAAGGCTTCATCCACCGAATAGGTGGTGCCGGCATAAACCACGGCGAGTCCCGCGCTGACCGATGCCTTCAGTCGCGAGGTAAACTGCATCGTGAGCGATGGACCGACGCGCGAGGTGAAATAAGCACCTTTGAGTTTCCACCGGTTACGCACACTCGTCGAATCCGAGGTGACGGAGGGGGTGCGATCCACGGGTTTGTTGCCGATCAGCACCGAAGTGTCGGACGTGTCGCTACTGGTCGTGCCATCGCCGTTGGTGACGGTGACCGTAGTGGTGGAGTTGGCCGAAGAAGAATAGGGTGCAACTGGGGGGATTTGGCCGAAAAGGCTGTAGGTATCCGTAACGGTCGTGAGATTGGCCTTCACCGTGCCGCTCATAGAGGACGAGATGTCGTTGAGACCCACACCCGCAACGATGCTCCAGTCGAAACGCTTGAAAACCTTGCCCATGTCGTAGGCGACCGAGAGTTCGACGCCGGAAGTCCGCTCGGCATTTTGCGCACGGATCGACGTATCGGTGATCGAGGCCGAATAGGTGTGAAAGGTCATGTAACCGTCCACAAGCTGCTTGTCCGAGCCGTAGCCCCAGGTGTTGGTCTTGCCGTCATTTGGAGAGGGAACCGTGGTGCTGGTGCCGTCGCCATTGTCCACGACCGTCGTGCGTGCGTCGGCGGAAACGATACCGTCATGGTAAACCCGATTCTCATTTGGGTTGGTGGCGGTGCCGATGTTCTCCGCCGCGAGCAATTTGCCCTTGCCCGAGAAAGAAGTCTTGGGGCCGCTGATGTTACGAAAACCGAAGTGAAGGGTCGATTTCGGGACGTAGATGTATTCGTCGAGGTTGGAAAAATCCGGGATTTCCGTGGGCGGAGCCTGACGTTCTTCTTGGGCGCGCAGAGAGCAGGCGGCCAAAGCGCAGAGGGAAAAAACCAAACGAAGGGATTTCATGCAAAAGGAGGGTGCCATGTGGGACGGCAAGAAGTAAAAAATGTTGCCGAAAAGTTCAGGCACCGCGTCAGCCACGTCAACGCGAGATTCGCAGACCCAAATCACCCACGACAGGCGACGCGCCCTTACTCGTTAAACTCATCCCGAACCCGCGAGGCCTCATCTTCGGCCTTGAGTGCGGCAGCGGCGGAGGGATCGATCCGCGCCTCGGCTTCACGGAGGCGGCGCTCACGCGAACGGAGATCGTCAGCCTTCTGGTCGAGTTGGATCTCCTTCTCCTGCTGGCTCTGCACTTTCTCAAAAAGTTTGGCTTCGCTCTCATCGAGAAACGTCTCTCGGTCGCGAATCGCCTGCCTGGCTTCGGTGATGAGGGTTTGCTGGCGCTCAAGCTCATCCCGGAGTTGCACCAGAGCCGCCTTCTCCTCGGCGGAAATCGGAGCGGCCGGGGCATGCTGTCGCGACGCCGCCAGAAGTTTTTCCCGGGCTAGCAACAGGGCCTCGAGTTCGTAAAGTTCGCGCTCGCGTTCAGCCAGGCGCTTTTCGGTTTCACCGATCATGCGCTCACGCTCTGCTAGCTTCAGCTCCAGATTGCGCATGGAGCGCTCAAGATCGGCGATCTGATTGTCGCCCAGCCGGACCGGAATCCCAAAGGGAGAGCGCGTAGCGGAAACAATTGCCTGAATCGACTGCCGGGCGGCAACCGAAGCCTCGGAGATCTCCATCGGCGGTCGCGTCAACCCCCTGCGGCGAGGCAGCGCGAGGACCGGAGGAACCGAGCCGGGACGAAAAGAGGAACGAGTATCTGCAGATTCAGCCATGAATGGACGCGCACAAAACGCGGCCTCCCCGAGTAATCAAGTTTACCGGTGCGGCAAGACTACTTCTTAAAAAGACGCGCCAACGCCCCGAAAAACCCGGCCTTGGATCCGCTCGCCGCAGCGGCACCGCGAACGCGTGGCTTGAGCAGCGCGGCGGCTTTTTGCTCGAGAACCGGATCGCCCAGGACGACAAAATGCCGTGCAAGGGCTGCGGGCGACGAAGCGTCGCGCGCAAGGGCGTTGAATTGATCGCTGAACCAAATCTTGGCCGCTTCGGCGTGAGCGTAGGGATCGGTTGCACGGGTCGCCTGCGCCAGCGCCTCGACGAGATGAAGACCCTTGCTGCCGCGGCGGAAGGGTAACAACTCGGTCAGCGCGGCTTCGTCCACGTGCGAGAGCGCGTTGAGCAGTTTACGAAAATCTCCGCCCACGATCACGTTCTGCGACATCCCCTGCGCAAAGACCGCGAACTCCTGCAAGGTGGTCAATTTTTCAAGACGGCAGAAATCGAGGGTGTCGGCATTGAGCGCCGTGAGCGTGACCGGGAAATCACCGGGGATCTCGAGCTTCGTGAGGTTCTTGATGAGCGGATTGTCCCGCGCTGAAGACTCGGCGGTCTGCTCGACCATTTCCCCGAACGGATTGTCGAAGGCGAGCGTCTCGCGAAGGATCAAAACGAGTTGGTCAAAGCGCTCGGTCGGCTGGCCTTTGAGCACGAGCATTTCCTGGACTTCGGCAAAAGTGAGGTCCACGTATTTGGCCGGAGTCTCGTCCTTGCCCTTCATCGGCCAGTCGGGGCCGTCGAGATTTTGCGCAAGACTGCTAAGCTGGGTATCGATCATGATCGACTCGGCAAAGGCCTTGCGGACCTGATCCCAATCTTTGGCGGTGGCTTGAGGAGCTGACATAGAAAATAATCTTAGGCGGCAGGATTCTGCTGGATGATCTCGCTGGCGAGCTTCCGGTAATCGTTGATGACGTTGTCCGCACCCGGACCGACATCGGCGCCCTCCGCGCTCACCAGCGCCACTGGCAGACCCAGCGCGACCGCACGGCGCACAATCATGGCATCACGGATCTGCGTGTTGAAAATCTTGGCCGCAGCGGCCGCACGTTTGGCGGTGCGAAATTGATTCAGGCGAAGCTGCATGCGCATCTTCGGGACCTCGATGTCCACGCCGGTCTTGATCGAGTTGAAGATCACGCCCTGCACTTGGGCCGGCACACCCATCGCGGCCTTGCGGAAGCTCGCCGACAACTGGTGGAATTTCTGGAGCTTTTCCACGAGGAGCGTGAACCCAATCAGGCTGAGCGCATCCGGGTTGGACGGAACGTAAATCTCGTTCGACGTAAACACGCCGCATTGAGAAGCGCGCAAGATGTTGGGCGGGCAGTCGAACAGGATGAAATCGTAGTCACTTTCGACCTCCGTCACCTGCTCGTAAAATTGCAGATAGGGCGGGCGCTTGGGATCGCCGGTGTATTCGCTCTCGAGATCGACCAGATTAAACGTGGTCGGCACAAGATCGAGTCCCGGCAAAAGTTTTTCGCCCGCTTTACCTTCAACCACATCCTTGATGATGAGATCTTTTACGCGCGCCTTGCCTGGCTCAAAAATCGAGAAAATCGCACCGGTGCCGTCGGCGTTAATTTTGTTCCAACGCTCGAGCTTCATCAGCCAGATGCTCGCATTCGATTGCGTGTCGAAGTCGAATAGCAGCACTCGTTTACCGAGCTTAGCCAGCGCAGCCGCAGTGTTAACGATCAGCGAGGTCTTACCAACACCGCCCTTGTAATTAATGAAACTGATTTTACGCGCCATTCGGATAGGAATTCGAGGACATCCGGGAAACTCCCTACGTCAAGAGGCGAACCGCAATCTTAGGTCATCACAAAATCCGCGCCGTATTCTTGAAATCAATTTATAACCGCCAGGGGTTTTCATGACCACTTTACCCACCGTTGAAGATTGATCTGCCATCGCCGCCGAGCTTTCACCGGACATGCGTCCTTGGTTATTCGTATGCTGTCTGGTCGGGTCACCCCTCTTCGCGTCCATTCCGGTGGAAGTTCAAAAAGCGCTTCAGACGTTTCGCGCAGAAGGCCCCAAGGGCTGGTCTTACACGCAAACGACCTCTGCCGAAGGCCGGCAACTTGTGGAGCGCTATGACGCCGGCCAGCCCGAATACCGCCGGTGGACACTTGTCGCCCAAGACGGCCGGCCTCCCTCGGCCGCGGAGACACAGAATCATCGTGAGAAATTCACCCGCCAATCCCGCGGCGGCAACGGCCCGACCCTGAGCCAGCAAATTGACCCGGCTACGTTAAGCGTGATCGCGGACAAACCCGAGCAAGCGACGTTTGCAGCCCGCCTAAAACTGGGGGAAGATGGTGATCGCACCGCCGAATTTCTGCGCGCGGTCTTCGTCTGGCACAAGCCCACCCAAACCATCGAATCGTTCACCATCGAAAGCATCGGCCCGTTCTCGCCCACTCTTGGCGTGAGGATCGCCGAGCTAAGAACCACCATGTCTTACAGCCACCGCTCCCCGGAGCGCCCCAGCCTCCTTCAAAACGTGACCACCCATCTCCGCGGACGCGCCTTCTGGTTCAAGTCACTGGATGCCGACATGACCGTAATTTACACCGACTACAGACCCGCAGTAGCTACTCGTCGGCCCTGACCGCTCCGCCTTCGGCTCTTTGAGCGCCCCAGCTTCGGCGCCTTAATTACGTATTCCCATCAACCTCCTTGACTGCCCTCCGGAGCTGAGGAAAAACCCTTAGCTCAGCAATCCCAACCCACCAGCCCTGTGAATAGCCTGCCATTTCGCTGGAAACTGACCCTCTTAATCCTGCTTGTTTGCACGATCTCGTTGGGTGTTTCTTTTGTCGGTTTCTACATCTACGACGGCATTCGCTTTCACGATGAACTTGATCGTCGTGTCGATTCCGCCAAACGCCTCGTTTTGGATCGCGCGGTCAACGCCATCGAGAGCAACCCCGATAAACCGGATATTCCGCTCCAGTTCCTAGATAACGAAGCCGAAATCGTATCCGCAGCCATCTACAGCGCAGATGGCCGCCTCCTATCAAAATACATCAAGTCTGGCTCGACCGAATATATCCCCACGCCGCAGCGATTCGCCACCCTTTTCAACACGGACCGCACCGTCGTCCTCACCCCCATCCGCAACAAGGACCAGCGCGTCCTGGGCACACTCTTCATCAAGGCCGATTCGAACGCCGTAAAAGACGCGCGCGTCGGCAATCTGGTCCGCGGCGCCGGCAGCATTCTGCTGATTTCGACCCTTTTCGCCCTCGTCGTCGCCTACTTCCTGCAAGGCCGCATTTCAAAACCCATCACGCTTCTCGCGACCGCCGCCCGCGAGGTCGCCGACAAACAGGATTTCAGCGTGCGCGTCCCCCAGACATCCACCGATGAAATCGGTGTCCTAATCGCATCGTTCAACTCGATGCTTGCGACCATCCAGCAGCGCTCCGCCGAACTCGAAACCGCGAAACTTTCACTTGAGGACGCCAACAAGACGCTTGAAAAGAAAGTGCACGAACGCACCGCCGAACTTGGCAGTGCCCTCATGACCGCCCGCGAGGCCAGTCACGCGAAGAGCTCCTTCCTCGCGAAGATGAGCCACGAGCTGCGCACCCCGCTCAACGCCATCATCGGCTACAGCGAGCTTCTCTCGGAAGACAGTAACGACGACGGCGTCAAAGATGATTTAAACAAAATCCTCAGCGCCGCCCGTCACCTGCTCGGCCTAATTAACGACGTGCTCGATCTCTCCAAAATCGAAGCCGGCAAGATGGATCTCTACATCGAGCCGCTCGATCTCTGGACCGTAGTCCAGGAAATCGCCGGTATCGTCACCCCGCTCTGCGAAAAACGTAACAATACGCTCGTGGTCGATTGCTCCGACTCCATCGGAGTGGTCCACGCCGACGCCACCAAGCTTCGCCAGATTCTCCTCAATCTTCTCAGCAACGCCTCCAAGTTCACCGAAGCCGGCAACGTGACGATGAAAGTCACCCGTGGCCCCTTGGCCGGCGAAGATTGGATTCAAATCGACGTCGCCGACACCGGCATCGGCATGACCGACGAGCAAATGAGTCGCCTCTTTCAAGCCTTCACCCAAGCCGACGCCTCAACCTCCAGCAAATACGGCGGCACCGGGCTCGGCCTCGCGATCTGCCGCCAGTTCGCACGCATCATGGGCGGCGAGGTTAGCGTCGCGAGCGATCCCGGCAAAGGGTCCACCTTCACCCTGCGCATGCCCGCGCGCGTTCGCCGTCCCAAAACCACATCCTCCGGCGCTCCTGTCTCCACCTCTTCGCCGACCGCGACTACGCCCGGGAAGCTCTCCCAAGACATCCTTGTCATCGACGAAGACGACAGTGTTCAGCGCGCCTTGGCCAAAATCCTCGAACCCGAAGGCTTCACCGTCATCTCCGCGCGCACTGGCAAAGACGGCCTCCGTCTCGCCCGCGAGAAGCACCCGCGCCTTATCATTCTCGATATCTTGATGCCCGACATGGACGGCTGGACCGTCCTGAAAGAACTCAAGCAGCATCCCGCGATCGCGGCCATTCCCGTCGTCCTCCTCACGATGACCGATGACAAGGAAACCGGTTTCGCCCTAGGCGCCTCCGCGTTCATCAACAAGCCCATCGAACAGGACCAGCTTCTCGAAGCCATCCAGCACCACAAGGCGTCCGCCGACGGCCGCCACGCGCTTGTCGTCGAGGACGATCCGCACCAGCGCGATCTCGTCCTTCGCATGCTGGAAAAAGAAGGCTGGGAGTCCGAGTTTGTCGTCAACGGCGCCGAAGCGCTCGAAGCCGTCGCCGCCCGTCAGCCCGCCATCATTCTCCTCGATTTGCTCATGGCCGAAATGGATGGGTTCGAATTCCTCACGCATCTCCGCGCGAATCCCGACTGGAAGCTCATCCCCGTCGTCGTGATCACCTCGATGGACCTCACCAGCGATGTCCGCGCCCGCCTCCAAGGCCGCGTGGATAATATTTTCCAAAAGGGCCGCTACTCCCGCGATAACCTGATTCGCCAGATCCGTGACAGCGTTGGCATCACCACCGCCGATCGTTTGACGCGCTCCCCCTTCAGTCCGCACTAAGTTCACTCTCTTCACGTCATGGCGAAAATTCTTCTGGTCGAAGACAACGAAATGAACCGCGACATGCTCTCGCGGCGACTCGAACGTCGCGGCTTTACGGTCATCATCGCCGCCGACGGCGGTGTCGGTGTAGAGCAGGCCCGCACGGCCGCCCCCGATCTCATCCTCATGGATATGAGTCTTCCCGTGATTGACGGTTGGGAGGCCACGCGCATCTTGAAAGCGGATCCCGCCACCGCAAAAATCCCCATTATCGCCCTCACCGCCCACGCCATGGCCGAAGACCGCGCCAAAGCCATGGCCGCCGGTTGCGATGACTTTGACACCAAGCCCGTCGAGCTTCCTCGCCTGCTCGGCAAAATCGACGCGATGCTCAAGAATCCGACTGGCACTCCATCCGCACCTCCCGCGCCCACTCAGCCATGAGTGACACCCCTCCGTCGGGATTTCAGCCCTACACGGCTGCGCCCTGGCCCGTCAGTCAGGCCAAGTCCGCCACCCAAAACAAGGCGGGCGTCAAAGTTAACGATTTTGAAACGCTTTCGAAGCTGCGCCACGCACTGCGCACGCCTCTCAATCAGATCATCGGCTACACCGAGATGCTGATGGAATCGGCGGAAGAGCATGCATCGACGAATCTCCTCCGCGATCTCAAGAAAATCCACACCGCCGGAGGCCAGCTGCTCGCCCTCCTGAACGACGCCCTCGCGCCGTGGAAGATCGAAACAGGCAAGATCGATCTCGTCGCCATGCGCCGCGAGATGACCGTGCCTCTCAATGCCGTCATCGGTTTCAGCGAACTCTCCGGCGAAGATCCGGAAATCGCCGCCATCCCCGGCGTCGCCGACGATCTCAAAAAAATCCGCCAGGCCGCCCGCAACCTGTTCGCCCTCATCGAAGGCGAGACCGATTTCGGCGACATCGCCGCACATGGCCGCGGCTCCAATCTCGGCAGCGCCGCCGAAGCCGTCCTCGGGCCCGCTCCCGCGCCCACTACCCAAACCACTCCCTTCTTCGATTTTCTCGGCGTCGAGAAAAGTCAACTCGCCACCGGGCGCATCCTTGTCGTGGACGACGACGCGATGAATCGCGAGATGCTCTCCCGTCGTCTGCAGAAAATGGGCTACAAGATTCGCGAGGCCGAAAACGGGAACCGCGCCCTCGACGAACTCAAGCAGCGCCCCTTCGACCTTGTTCTCCTAGATATCATCATGCCGGAGCTCGACGGCTTCCGCACCCTCGAGTTCATCAAGACCGACCCGATGCTGCGGCACGTGCCCGTCATCATGCTCACCGCGCTCGACGAGGTCGAAAGCACCGTGCGCTGCATCGAGGCCGGCGCCGAGGACTACGTCCCCAAGCCTTTCAACCCCGTCATCCTCCGCGCCCGTATCAACGCCTCGCTCGAAAAAAAGCGCCTCCGCGATCAGGAGCAGGCCGCGCTGCTTCAGCTTCAATCCGAGCGCGCGAAATCCGAACGCCTTCTCCTCAACGTCCTCCCGCAAGCCATCGCCGACCGCCTCAAGCAGGGCGAGCGCACCATTGTCGACAGCTATCACGAATGCACCGTCGTCTTCGCCGACATCGTGGGTTTCACCCAGATCGTCGCGCGCAACTCGCCCAACCGCACCGTGCAGCTCCTCAACGAGCTCTTCTCCGCCTTCGACCGCATCGCCGAGACTCATCACCTCGAGAAGATCAAGACCATCGGCGATTCCTACATGTTCGTCGGCGGCGTCCCCACGACGCTCCCCGATCACGCCTCCGCCTGCGCGCAAGCCTCGCTGGAAATGCTCGATTCGCTCCGCGCCTTCAACACCCGCTATCAGATCGAATGGGCTGTCCGCATCGGCATGAACAGCGGCCCGGTCATCGGCGGCATCATCGGCACCAAGAAATTCGCCTACGACCTCTGGGGCGGCACCGTCAACTTCGCCAGCCGCATGGAATCGCACGGCCAGCCCTGGCGCATCCAGCTCACGGAAAGCACCCGCAAACTCCTCGCGCCGAAATTCAAGACCGAGTCACGCGGCGTCATCCAAATCAAGAACGCCGAGCCGATGCCCGTGTTCCACCTGCTCGGGATGGATGCCTGAGTGGCGGTGGAGCGCGTTGACCCCAACGCGCTGATTCGATTTCGCACTACCGCCGAACCGAACCGCAACGGCTGGGCGTTCTTGTCTGAAGCAGGGCGAAGACCATGTTCGCGACGATCACCGCGACCGCGCCGAGCCGCGCCGGCACTCTTTCTAAATCGTAAGCGAGCCAAACGCCCGCCAAGAGAAGCGACGCACTCATCGACGCCGCGAGAAAAGCCAACCCGATCCTCCTTTCTTTCGATGAACCGCGGGCAATCGTTGCGATGAAGAGAAACGGACCGTAGCAAATGATCGCTACGGCGAACGGAAAGAACACGAGACCCGAAATCCGTGCGAAAACTGGAAGCTCCCAATACTATGGCTTCACAAACCAGAGCACCGGGATGCCGAGCAACCCATACGCCGTCCAAAAGTCGCGCGACAACCGGAACGGCTTTTCGAGATCGATGGCCTTCATCTTTCTTGGTTGTGCTGCGTCAATACAGAACGCCCTGCGTTGGGCTCCGTTTCTTTCATTCGCCTGCGCTCAATGCCTGCATCGAAGACCGTCGCGGCGAACGAAGCGCGTTGTGGAAAATGTTCGGCACGACTGAGCGTTGGCGGGTTGGCGCGGGGAATTGTGGTGCGCTTCGCTCGGCGAAAACTCCCCGCCGACGCGGGTATGCGCAAGCCCTTTCCCGGCGACAAGCGGTCGACGGGCGCAGGTCAGTTTTGGAATAATCTCGGAACATGGATGGGACCCACGCACTACTTGCGATCCGCACTCGGGCACACCGTTTTTTTCGACGCGCCCTGAGAGATCGGCCACTCCACCGCCTCACCCCGCGGTCCACTTAAACACCGTCGTCGTGAATGGCGCGATGGTCACGTTTAGCGAGTGGCTGAATCCGTCGCGGGGCTCTTCTTCGGCTTCGCGGCCGCCGTCATTACCGAGTCCCGTGCCGCCATAGTATTCGCTGTTTGAGTTGATCACCTCGGTCCAAAATCCGCGGCGCGGCACGCCGATGCGATGCGTGCGCGTCGCTCCGCCAAGGTGCGCCACCACGACGAAGATCGTCTGCTCAAACGCATCCACGCGCAGGTAGGCGAGCAGGTTGGCCTCCGCATCGTGACAGGTGATCCAGCGGAAACCGTGCGGGTTGAAATCGTTTTGGCTCAGCACCGGTTCACCGACGTAGAGCTTGTTCAGGTCGCGCACGAGCCGGCGCACGCCCTCGTGGTCAGGGTATTCGCAAAGGTGCCAGTCGAGGCTCGCGGCGTGGTTCCACTCGCGCGACTGCGCGAACTCGCTCCCCATGAAAAGCAGCTTCTTCCCGGGATAGCACCACATGTGCGCGTAGAGCGCGCGGAGGTTCGCCGCTTTCTCGGGGATGTGCCACGCGCCCATCTTGAAGAGCATCGACGCCTTTCCATGCACCACTTCGTCATGGGAGAAAACCGTCACGAAATTTTCCGCATACTGGTAGAGCATGCCAAACGTCAGGTCGCTCTGGTGCCACTTGCGGTGCACCGGCTCCTTCGCGAAATAGCGGAGCGTGTCGTTCATCCAACCCATATTCCACTTGTAGTCGAAGCCCAGCCCACCGTCGCTCGTCGGACGGCTGACTTTGGAAAACGACGTGCTCTCCTCGGCGATCATCCGCGCACCGGGATAGTAGAAATGAACGAGATCGTTCACCTGCTTTAGAAAATCGATCGCCTCCAGGTTTTCCCGGCCGCCGTATTTGTTCGGAATCCACTGCCCCTCCTTGCGCGAGTAATCGAGGTAGAGCATCGAGGCGACTGCGTCCACGCGCAGGCCGTCGAGGTGGTAGCGGTCGAGCCACGCGAGCGCGCTGGCGATCAGGAAACACCGCACTTCGTTGCGCCCATAGTTAAAGATCAGTGTGCCCCAGTCCATGTGCGCGCCCTGCCGCGGGTCCGCGTGCTCGTAGAGATGCGTGCCGTCAAACTCCGCCAGCGCGAAACTGTCCCGGGGAAAATGCGCCGGCACCCAGTCGAGAATCACGCCGATGCCGCGCTGGTGCAGGTGATCCACGAACCACGCAAAATCCTCCGGCGAACCAAAGCGGTGCGTCGGCGCGAAAAATCCCGTGACCTGGTAGCCCCACGAGCCGTCGAACGGATGCTCCGCGATTGGCATGATCTCGATGTGGGTAAAACCCATCTCGCTCACGTAGTCGGCGAGTTCCGGCGCGAGTTCGCGGTAGGTCAGCGGCCGGTTGTTATCCTCGGGCTTTCGTTTCCACGAACCGAGATGAAGCTCATACACCGACACCGGCCGGTCGAGCTGCGGCGCCTCGACTTTTCGGCGCTTCATCCACTCCGCGTCGTTCCACTGAAAATTTCCGGCGTCGCACACGATCGCGGCGTTCCCCGGGGGCGCCTCGAAATATGTGCCATACGGATCGGTCTTCACGCGGATGTTTCCCGCCTGGTCGCGCAGCTCGTATTTATACAGTTCCCCCGCGCCCAATCCCGGCACGAACAACTCCCACACGCCCGAGGCGCCGAGCGGCCGCATCGGATGATAGCGGCCGTCCCAGTGGTTGAAATTTCCCACGATCGACACCCGCGCCGCCGCCGGCGCCCACACCGCGAACGCCACACCCTTCACGCCGCCCAGCTCGCGCGCATTCGCTCCGAGCTTTTCGTAGATGCGGTGCTCGTTGCCCTCGTTGAAAAGATAGAGGTCCTGCGCGCCGAGCGTGGGCAAAAAACAGTAGGGGTCGAAAAACTGCCGCGCCTCGCCGTTCGCATACGTCGCGCGCAGCTGGTAGCGAAACACCCCCGGCCGTTTCGCGATGAACACCTCGAATAATCCCTCCGGCGCGAGTCGCGTCATCCCATGCGCCTTCGGTGGCGTCGCATCGAGTTCGACCACCTCGCACGTCACCGCCTCGCGCAACAGCGCGCGCGCCACCACGCCTTCCGATTTCCCCCGCGTGTGCGGATGCATGCCGAGCACCCCATGAGGCGCGGCGTGTTTGGCGTTGAGCAGGGCGGCGAGATCGGCCTTGGAAATTATCACGGCGTTTGCGGTCAACGTGACGAACGCCCCACGTCGCGTCTAGCCGCGATTACGCCGCGCCTTCACTCGCCTCCCGAGGCTTGCTTGCGGCATTTTCCGCGCCTTTGCTCCGCGCGTGCTCCGTCGTTTTGCCACCTCCGGTTTTCTTTTCCTCCTCCTCGGCGCGAGCCTGCCCGCCCAGTCTCCACCGCCGCCCGTCATCGACTTCGAGCGGTCGTCGGTGGACCTCGCCACGGGCGAGGCGGTTTTCGAGCACGCCAAGCTGAGCGATGGCAACGCCGTCCTCACCGCCGACGCGATTCGCTACAACACCAAGACCGACGTCGCCACCGCCATCGGCCACGTCACCCTCACGCGCGGCCCGCAGCGCATCATCACCGACAAGCTCGTCTATCGCCGCACCGACGGCAATTTTTCCGCCGGCCTCCTCCGGGTCGGCAGTTATCCCTTCTACGTCAGCGGAGCCTCGGCCGCCGGCACGCTCAGCGAGCTCACCGTGCAAAGCGCCATCGTCACCTACCGCGAGCCCGGCCCATGGCAGCCCACCGTCAACGCCGGCTCCATCACCTACGCCCCCAACCAGCGCATCCGCGCCACCGCCCCGCGCCTCGGCCTCGGCAGTGCTCAGCCCGTGCCGCTCCTCCACTTCCAGCAAAATCTCAACGAGCCCCTCATCTCCTACCTCACGTTCAACGGCGGTTTCCGCAAATCCCTCGGCGCCTACGGTGAGGCCGGCCTGCGCATCCCCCTTCGCGCGGGCGTGAAAGTCGGCGGCGACGTCGCCTTCTACACCGCCCGCGGCCTCATGGCCGGCCCCTCCGCCACCTACCTCGGCCCCGACGAAGGCCGCGACCTCCGCGGTTTTTTCCGCTCGGGTTTCATCAATGACCACGGCGAAAAGCTCACGGATATTCTCAACCGCCCCATCTCCTCCAATCGCGGCTACGTCGAGTGGCAGCATCAGCAAACCCTCGCCGAAAACCTCACGCTCTCCGGCACGCTGAACTGGTGGAAGGACTCCGAGATCGTCCGCGATTTCCACCCGAAGTATTTTTTCCCCGTCCAGGAGCCCGACACGTTTCTCGAATCCGTTTATACCGGGCACAACTACTTCGTTTCCCTCTTCGCCCGCTTTCAACCCAATGCCTTTCACCCCGTCCAAGAGCGTCTACCCGAGGTCCGCTTCGATCTGCTCCCGCTCGCCGTCGGCCACGGTTTCTACGAGCAATTTAACGCCAGCGCCGTCGCCCTCCGCGATCGCCCGCCCGTCCCCTTCGGCACCGCGCCGCAGCCCCGCCTCGAATCCGACCGCCTCGACGCCTACTACGCGCTCACCCGGCCCTTCACCCCGAGCGAGTGGCTCAACTTCACCCCGCTCGCCGGTGCCCGCGTCACGCACTATTCCGGCACCACCGGGGCCAAGGAGCGCGGCGACTACACCCGCGTCCTCGGCGAACTCGGGTTCGACTCCGCCCTCCGCGCCAGCGCCACCTACGACTACAAAAATCCCCAGTGGAAAATCGACGGTCTCCGCCACCTCGTCACGCCGAAGCTCACCTACCGCTACATCCCGCAGGGCGACATCGGTCGCCGCTTCATCCCGCAGATTGACCGCCGCGAACCCATCACCAGCTACCTCCGCCCCCTCGGGCTCGGCGATCAGCGCAACCTCGACGACCTCCGCGCCACCAACACCCTCCGCCTCGGCCTCGACAACACCATCCAGACCCGCGACGCCACTTACGGCTCGCGCGATCTCCTCGTGTTGAACATCGCCGCCGACTTCCGTTTTCACCGCGAACTCGGCGAGCGCGATTTATCCGCGATCTACAGCGAGTTCGCCCTCATGCCCGCGCCCTGGCTGCAGATCGACTACTACAATAGCTTCACGCCGCAGACCGGCACGCTTCAGGAATTCAACGCCAGCATCACCATCCATGACGGCACCGCCTGGTCCGTCCGCTTCTCCAATAATTTTCTCCGCCGCCAGACCGAGGACTACCGTGTCGAGGGCCGCGCCCACCTGAACGAAGCCTACGACGTGCTCGCCCGCTTCCAATACGACGCCCGCACCCGCCGCCTCAACGAGCAAGCCTACGGCCTCGTCCAAAATCTCAACAACACGTGGCTGATCGAATACGTCGTCTCCGTCCGTTCCGGCAGCCGCCGCGAAAACGGCTTCGGCTTCAACATCCAGATCGAGACCCGCAATTTCTAATTCGCGTTTCTGGATTGATGGAGGCGGGGTGCCCCCACCCCGCACCCGCGTCGCTCAGCCTTTTTCCGTCTCCCTCTCCCACCATGTCCCTCGCCGGCAGCCAGCAAAAAATCTTCCTCCGCCTCGTCACCGCCATCCGCCCGAACTGGCGGAGCGATCAAAATTTGCCCGCGCAAATTCAAGAGCTGTTCGCCGCCAACCGCTCCTTCGGCTCCCGCGACCGCCGCCTGTATCGCGAACTCCTCTACACCACGCTGCGCTACCTCCCGTGGATCGAGCCCCTCCTCGACACCGATCCCCACCGCGCCGCGCAAACCGTCGCCTGGCTCGCCGCCGATCTCCCCGCCACCCGCGCCTACCGCACCGAACACTGCCGCGACTGGGCGCCCTGCCCGCCCACCGTCGCCGCCAAAGCCGCCCACCTCAAACTCGAAGCCGCCGCGCTCCTTCCCGACTGGCTCGCCCGCCACTGCCCCGAAGCCGCGCTCGCCCCCAACCTCGACGCCCTTCACACTCGCTCCCCGCTCTGGCTCCGTCTGCAAACCGCCGACGCGCCCACCACCGCTCGCGTGATCGCGGAATTCACCGCCCTCGGCTGGCCCACCCGCCGCTCCACGTTCCTCCCCAACGCCGTCGAACTCCTCGCCGAAGCCGACGTCACCAAAACCAAATCCTGGGAATCCGGCCTCCTCGAAGTGCAGGACCTCGGCTCGCAACTCATCCTTGAATCCGCCGCCATCGCCCGCGGCGAACGCTGGCTCGACGCCTGCGCCGGCGCCGGCGGAAAAACTCTCCAGCTCGCCACGCTCCTCGGCTCCGCCGGCCACGTCGCTGCCTCCGACATTCGCCCCGCCGCCCTCCGCGAACTCCAGATCCGCGCCACCCGCGCCGGGCTCACCAACATCACCGTCCTCTCCGCCCCGCCCACGACAACCTACGATGGCATCCTCATCGACGCCCCCTGCACGGGCTCGGGCACTTGGCGCCGCGCGCCGCACCTCAAGTGGACGACCACGCCCGGCCAAGTCGCCGCCGCCGCCGAAAAACAACTCGCGCTCCTCGCGCAATTCTCCGCGAACGTCCGCCCCGGCGGCCGCCTTATCTACGCGACGTGCTCGCTGAGCCGCCTTGAAAACGAAGACGTCGTCACCGCCTTCCTCGCCACGCACACCGAGTTCACCGCCGAGCCGCCCGCGCGCGCCTTCAAAGCCACCCCGCGCCCCGTCGGCCTCGCCATCCTCCCCGCGCAACACAACACCGACGGCTTCTACGTCGCGGCCCTCCGTAAAAAATAGCTCAACTCCGGCACCGCCAAATTCGCGGCAAAACCTCCCCCTGCGGCCCACCCAATGACGCCGACTCCCCACGCCGTCACCGCACTCCGCCGCTACCGTCTCGTGCTCGGCTCGTTCATCGTCGCGCTCGTGCTCAGCGGCGCGACGGCGTTCCCGCTCCTCCACGAACTCTCGCTGCTCGCGCACACCCTCGGCATCGCCGATCCCGCGCGCCATGCCGATTACACCGGCCTCCGCCACTGGATCGCGCTCGTGCATTTCGGCCTGCGCGAGACGAACACCGCCTTCCCCTTCCTCGCCTACGGCACCGACTGGCTCGCGTTCGGGCATCTCGTCATCGCCTTGTTTTTTATCGGCCCGCTGCGCGACCCTGTCCGCAACGTCTGGATTCTCCACGCCGGGTTGTTCGCGTGTGTCGGCGTAATCCCGCTCGCGTTCATCTGTGGCGCGGTCCGCGGCATCCCCTTTTACTGGCGGCTCATCGACTGCGCATTCGGCGTCCTCGGCGCCGCACCGTTGCTCTACTGCCTGCGCCTCACGCGCCGGATGGAAAACCTTTCACCTCTCAATCCCCTCAAAAACCCATGAACCTCACCCGACGCGACTGGTTCAAATTCACCGGCGGTGCCGCGCTCGCCGCTTCCCTTCCCGACTCGCTCGCCGCCACCACCGCCGATTTCCCCGCACCTTCCGACGGGCACCCGCTCATCCGCGAATTCGAGCAGCCGATGTTTAATCTCCCCGGCCAGTTCACCTCGCCGGTGAAAATCGAATCGGTCGAGATGCTCAAGAACGGCTCGAATTTCTTCGTGCGCACCCGCTCGACCGACGGTGCGGTTGGCATCACCGGGACGAAGCAAGTCGAGGACTTCATCCTGATTTTTCAGCACCTCGTCGCGCCATACTTCATCGGCCGGGACGCGCGCGATTTGGAGACGCTCATCGACCACGTTTACCGCGAAAACTACAAACTCGCTAGCATCCCGCTCTGGTGCTGCATCGCCTACGTGGAGCAGAGCCTGCTCGATTTGCTCGGCATCGTCGCCCGCAAACCCGTCGGCGCGCTCCTCGGCGGTCGCCTCCGCGAGGAAATTCCCATCTACCTCTCCGGCTCCGATCGCATCCTGTCGGCCGAGGAGGAAGTCGCGGTTTACGAGCAAGGCGTGCCCGCCACCGGTGCGAAGGCGGTCAAGTTCAAGATCGGCGGCCGCATGAGCCGCAACCTCGACACCTACCCCGGCCGCACGGAAAAACTCCTCCGCCTCGCGCGGGAAAAACTCGGCGACAAAATCATCCTCCGCGCCGACGCTAACGGTTCCTACGATGTCGCCAACGGCATCCGCATCGGCCGCCTCATGGAAGAGCACAACTATGATTTCTTCGAGGAGCCCTGCCCCTTCGAGGAGTTGTCCGAGACTCAAGCCGTCGCGAAGGCGCTGCGCATCCCCGTCGCGTTCGGCGAGCAAAACTACAGCCTGTGGCAGTTCGACTGGATGCTCCGCCACGGCGTCATGCAAATCGCTCAACCCGACATCAACTACAACGGCGGCCTCATCCGCGCGAAGCGCGTCGCTCGCATCGCGGAAAAACTCGGCCAAACTATCGTCCCGCACAACACCCAGACCGGCGCCACCTCCGTGAACATTCTCCAGTTCGCGTCCTGCACGAAAAATGCCACGCCGTTCATGGAGTATCCGTGGCGCTCGCCGCAGAAAGCGCCGGCTTGGTATCAGCCCGATTTCAAAATCACCGACGGCAAGCTCCGCGTGCCCGACGCGCCCGGCATGGGCCTCGTGATCGATCCCGACTATCTTAAGCAAGCTACCGTCGTCGCCAAGATCGACCAACCCGCGAAGGGTGCCGGCACCGGGTCGGGCTCCGGCGGCTGATTGCGGTTTACCGTGCCGGACGCTTCAGCGTTCCCACCTGCCGCAGCGCCTCGTAGGTCGCGATGCCAGCGGCGGTGCTGAGATTGAGCGAACGCAGCTCCGCGTTCGCGTGGGGAATCATCACGCTCCGCTGCGGCCCGATCTCCCCGTGCAACCACTCCGGCGCGCCGGCACCTTCGTTGCCGAAGACAAGCCCGTCGCCGTCTTCAAATTTTACGTCCCAAAAACCCTGCGCCGCCTTCGTCGTAAATAACCACAGCCGTCGCGGCCCATGCTCACTCGCTCTAAACGCCGCCCAATCCGCATGCTCCTGCACGTCGAGTGCTTTCCAATAATCCATCCCCGCGCGCCGTAAATTACGGTCGTTAATCACGAAACCCAACGGATGAACCAAGTGTAATCGCGTGCGGGTGAGTGCGCACATTCGCCCCACGTTACCCGTGTTCTGCGGGATCTCCGGCTGGAAAAGCACGACATGAAGCATTCCACCCATAGACCTGAGGAGAACTACTTAGGCAAGCCTGTCGCGCATTGCTTTTTCAGTTCTGTCCATAAAGGATTTACGATACTTAACCACTCCTCCGTGAATACCAATCCTCGCCGCACTGTGGTCGTTGTAGACGACGAAAAATCATACGCCGATCTCTTGGCCCAGTTGTTGAAGGACAACGTGGACTGCTCGGTCCACACCTTCTATCGGCCCGTGGACGCGCTCGCGGCCCTGCCCCTGCTCAAGCCCAGCGTGATCGTCACGGATTACTATATGCCGGAGATCAACGGCCTGAAGTTTATCCGCCAAGGCACCCAGCTCCTTCCTGAGGCCGCGTTTATCCTCATCACCGGCCATAACATGTCGGGCTACATGGATGAACTCGGCCAGCTCCCTTCGCTCAAGAGCCACTTGGCAAAACCTTTTGGGTGGCGCCAGCTCGCCAGCGAAGTTCTTCGGGTTTGGCCGGATGGCGATGCCCCGAGAATGCGTCCCTCCGGCACCCCGCCTCCGCAGGCCGTCCCGCCGGTGCCGGTTTTCTCAGCTTAAACGCAAGCCGTCGTTGTCCGCCGACAA
>JANXLP010000685.1 GCA_025355125.1 Opitutaceae bacterium
ACGGCTTGGCGTTCGCCGAAGTGGGGCGAGGCGAGCAGGCGGTCGACGGCGGCGGCGTAGGCGGACTCGCCGCGTTTTTTCACGTCGGCGGCGAAGGTGTCGAGTTCGGCGGGGGTGGGCGGGAGGCCGATGAGATCGAAGCTGACGCGGCGCAGCCATGTCTCGGGCGCGGCGGCGGGGGCGGGCGAGAGCTTTTCTTTTTCGAGCCGGGCGAGGACGAAGGCGTCCAATGGATTTTTGATTTTTGATTCTCGATTTTTGATTTGGGGGAGCGGGGCGCGGACGGGTGGGACGAAGGCCCAGTGTTTTTCGTAGGCTGCGCCCTCGGCAACCCAGCGGCGGATGAGGGCGATCTGCTCGGGCGTGACGTGCTTGTTGGCCGTGGGCGGCGGCATCTGCTCTTCCTCGTCTTTGGAGAGCAGGCGGAAGATGAGTTCGCTTTCTTCGGGTTTGCCGGGGGCGATGACGAAGCGTCCGTCGCGTTCGACGATGGTGTTATCGCGATCATCGAGGCGGAGCTTGGCCTCGCGGTGGGTGGCGTCCTGGCCGTGGCAGTAGAAGCAGTTCTCGGAGAGGATGGGGCGGATGTCGCGGTTGAACTCGATCTTCGCGGACTCGGCGGCGGAGGCGCAGGCGGCGAGGACGAACAGGCTAAAGGCAGCGCGGGCGGGGTGACGGGGCATCGGCTGAAGTATGCCACAGGGCGCGGAGACTAGCTTTGACGCAGGGCGCGGGTTTTTGTAATAAACGCGCATGAAACGTGAAAAACCGGCGGCGGCGACCGAGGGCTTTTTCCGGCGGGTGGCCGAGCCGGCGGTGTTTGCGGAGCTGTTTGACGTGCTCCCGGACATCTATCTATTCATTAAGGACCGGCAACACCGCTATGTGAAGGTAAACCGCAGCGAGCTGGCGCTGCACGGCTGCAAGACGGAGGCGGAGATGATCGGAAAAACCGATTTTGACTATCATCCGCCGGCGCTGGCGGCCCAATACGTGGAGGAGGACCGGCAGGTGATGGACTCGGGGCGCGCGTTGAAAAACCGGGTGTGGCTGGTGCAGAGCGCGGACGGCACGCCGCGTTGGTATATTTCAAGCAAGTTTCCGGTGACCGGGAAGGACGGTGCGGTGATCGGCGTCGCGGGCGTGATGCGGCCCTACGAGCACGCGGGCAACGCGCCCGGCGATTACCAGCGGCTGACGCAGGCCTGCGAATACGTGCTGGCGCACTACGGCGAGGCGATCGCGGTGGACGACATCGCGAAGCGTTCGCACCTCTCCGCGAGCCAGCTCCAGCGGGAATTTCGACGGCTGTTTGGGATGAGCCTGGGCGACTACCTGCTGCGCGTTCGCCTGATCATGGCGCGGCGGCGGTTGGAGGCTTCGGGGGATACGGTGGGGCGGATCGCGCTGGACTGCGGGTTTTACGACCAGAGCCATTTCACAAAGGCGTTTCGCACGGCGACGGGGCTGAACCCGCTGGCGTATCGGCGGCGGTTTGCGCAGCGAGGCGAAGAGCAAGGGGGCGCGATTGGGTGCGGCGCCCGGGCAAGCGTGGTCCAAGCGCTACGGAGTCGCGCGATCACTTCGCGCTGAAACGGCTGACAACGCGGATCTCTTGTCGGCGTCGAATGCGTCTTGCGCAGTCACCCTTAGCAAAAACGCACGGTTCAGAAATAACCGCCTTTTTCCGTGATTTCCGTGACGGTTTTGCCCTCGGCGACCCAGCCGAAGATTTTCTTTTCGTTGGCCTTGATCTCCTCGGCGCGGACGAGGACTTCGTAGGCGATGTCGCGTGGGACGACGACCACGCCGTCGATGTCGCCGAGGATCACGTCGCCGGGCTTGATCACGGCGTCGCCGATTTTGATGGGCACTTGGTAGTGCGTGATGAGGCAGCGGCCGAGGCTGCCGTTGGGGATGCGGTGCTTGTAGAAAACGGGGAAATCTTTTTCGAGGATCTGGTGCGTGTCGCGGATGCCGTCGTCGATGACGGCGCCCTTCACGCCGAGGCCGACGGCGGTGGCGGTCATGACGCCGCCCCAGAGCGTGGCCTTCTCGTCGCCGGTGGTGTCCCAGACGATCATGGTATCGGCAGGGAGCTCGGAAATCATCTTGGTGCGGAAGGTCATCTCGCCGGTGATTTTGACGTTGGGGGCGCTCTTCACGGTGAAGGCGAGGCCGGCGACGGTGCGGTTTTCGCGGAGCGGTTTGAGGTGGCCGGGGAGTGCCTGGTCGAGGAGGGCGTGCTCGCGGAGCACGTCGGAAATCGCGCCGGTGTAGAGTTGCTCATAGCGGGCGAGCAGCTCCTTGACGGGAATGGGAAATTCTTTGGTGGAGATGCTTTCGCGTTCGGCGATGAGCTTCTCGAGTTTCATCATGCCTACTTCGCGTTTGTAGGCTTCGATATCGGCGTTGAGGGGATGGGACATGGGAGGAGGCGGGTTGGGAAGAGGGGAAGTAAAAATCGGCGGGAGCGTAGGCTCAGAGCGACATGCCGCCGTCGATGAAGAGGGACTGGCCGGTGAGGTAGCGGCCGGCGTCAGAGCAGAAGAGGAGGGCGGCGCCGGCGCAGTCGGCGGGCTGGCCGATGTGGCCGGCGGGAATCCACGAGAGCACGCGGGCGGCGTGGTCGGGGGTTTTCACGCGGTCGTGATAGCGGTCGGTCTCGATGACGCCGGGGGCGAGGTTGTTGAACGTGACGCCGTGCGGGGCGTATTGCTTCGCGAGGCTGAGGATGAGGGCGGTCTGGGCGGTTTTGAGCGACGAATAGACGAGCATCTCGGGGTTGGGCACGCGTTCCTGCACACTGCCGAGGGTGAGCACGCGGCCCCAGCGGCGCGCGGCCATCGGGGGCACGGCGAGCTGGAGGAGCGCGAGGGAGGCGCGGTAGTTGACGGCGATCTGGAGGTCGCAATCGGCGCGGGTGATGTCGGTCCAGGGCTTGGGGATCTGGACGGAGGCGTTGAGAACGAGGATGTCGATGGGGCCGAGGGCGGCGACGGTGGCGTCGAAAAGCGCGCGGGGCGTAGTGTCGAGGGCGAGGTCGCCGGTGAGGATTGTGGTCTTGGCACCGAAGGCGGCGGCGCGGCCGGCGACGGTGGTGGCCTGGTCGTCGGGGCCGGCGCTGTGGATCGCAACGGCGGCGCCGGCCTCGGCGAGCGCGAGGGCGATGGCGGCGCCGATGCCGCGAGAGGAACCGGTGACGAGTGCGGTGCGACCGGCGAGGGTGTGGGCGGGGGCGAGGTTCATACGAGGACGGGGGGGCGGGTGAGCGGGGTGGTGGGGAAGCCAGGGGTGAGGGCGGCGAGTTCGGCCAATTCGGTGGGGGCGAGGGCGCGGTCGTAAATGGCAAGACCGCCGAGGCGACCGACGAAACCGTTGCCCATCTCGCCGCCGCGGTGGACGGCGCCGACGGTGAAATCCGCGCCGTCGGGTCCGGCGCGATGCAGGCCGCCGGGGTAGGCGTAGGGGTTGAAGCCCGGGCGCGCGTCGAGCGTGCCGTCGAGGTAGGCGCGGGCGGATTGGAAGTCGTAGGTCATGGCGACGCAGTGCCAGCGGAAATAATCCACGTAGCTCGCGCCGATGGCGGCGTCCATGCACCACGGGTAACCGGGCGTGGGGCCGCCGGTGCGGGAGACGTGGGCGGCGACGTTGTCTCCGGCCTGATGGATGCGAAGATCGAGGAAGAGCGCGTAGTGGCGTTGGCGGCGCGTCTCGTCCCACATGCCGGCGATGGCTTCGCACTGCACCTCGGGTTTGCGGTGGCGCTGCACCCAGGCGACGACGGTGAGTTGAGCGGTGAGATCGAGCGCGGGGCACTCGGCGCGCGGGATAAAGAGGAAATCACCGGCTCGAAGCTCCGCCGCGTGCGGGCCGAAGACGCCGCCCGCGGTGGGAGAAACGCGGGCCACGGGCCCGGCACCCTCGCGCAGCGCATAGGCGTGCGGGCCCTGTGCGACGCGGGGCGAGCCGGCGGGGTCTTGGAAATCCCAGTGGCTTACCAGGCCGGGCCGGGCGACGACGGCGGCAGCGGCCGCGGCGGGCGAAATCGAAGCGGAAGCGTCGGCGGGGCGGTTCATGCGGCGTGGGCGAGTTCGCGGCGGACGGCGCGGGCGACCTCGCGGCCGAGCGCGTCGTAGCCGGCGGGGGTGAAGTGGGCGCCGTCGGCATGCATGAGCCGGCGTGGGCCGCGTCGGGCGACGAAGCGGTGTAGGGGATTTATCGTGACGCCGAGCGGGGCGGCTTCGGCGCAAGCGGCTTCATTGTAGCGTGCGATGCTATCGGGGTCGCGGCTGGTGCCGCCCATGCGGAGCTGGGTCTGCTCATAGGCGGGTATCATCAACGGCGTAGTCGTGGCCCAGATGATGCGGGCGCGGGTGTGACGGCGGATCGCGGTGAGGATGCGATGGACGTTTTCGCGGTAGATTTCGAGCGGGATCACGTTGCCCTCTTCGCCGCGGATCACGCGGCGGGTATCCCAGTGGCCGGAGTTTATGTGCACCACGTCGGGGTCCTGTGTGATGACCCAGGACCACAGGTGAAACAAGATGTTGGCCGTGTGCTGCGTTCCTTCGGCGGGGCCGGTGACGGCCGCGATGTCCGCCAGTGCGGCGCGCGCGGCGGGTTCGTAGCCGAGGCGGATGGAGTCGCCGATGAGGATGACGCGTTTCATGGGGCCTCAGGAGTAAGCGATGCGCGCGGTGTCGAGGATGCCCTTCATGTAGCCGACGGCGAAGAGGCGGCCGAGCTGGGCGTAGCCGTGCGGCTGGTCTTCCTCGCCGGCCATTGAAGGCACGTGATCGACGCGGATCGGGCCGCGAAAGCCGAGTTCGTGGTAGAGCCGCAGCATCGCGGGCATGTCGGTCGGGCCGTTGTCGTGAAACGTCTCCGTGAAGTCCTCGCGAGTGCCGGCGATGTCGCGGAAGTGGACGAAGACGATGCGCGGCGCGAAACGACGGGCGGCGGCGGCGACATCCTCGCCCATCGCGACGAAGTTGGCCTGGCAGAACGTGACGCCGTGCGCGGGCGAATCGGAGAGCGCGAGCGCGCGGGCGAAGGCGTCGGCCGAGGTGAAGATGCGGCCGACGCCGCGCAGCGGGGAGAGCGGCGGGTCGTCGGGGTGAAGGCCCATTTGCACGCCGGCTTCCTCGGCGACGGGCAGCACGGCGCGGAGGAAATATTCGTAGTTCTCCCAGAGTTTTTCCTCGGTGACACGCAACGCGGGCGCGACGGGTGTCGGGTCGAGCGCGGCGAGTTCGAAGCGGTTGCTCACGGCGCCGCCGCGTGCGGGGACCTTTGCGTCGGTGCGGCACCAACCGATCGTGGCCATGAAATTGTAGCAGAGCAGGCGGACGCCGAGGGCGCCCATGTTGCGCAGCATTTGTTGGTAGCGGGCGATGTCGGCGTCGCGGCCGGGGAGGCCGAGCTTGATGCGCTGCATGTCGAACTCGTCGCCCTCAAGGCCGTAGAGCGTGAGGCCGGCGGCGGCAAAACGGTCGCGGACGGTGCGGAGCGCGGCGAGGTCATCGGGCGCGGGCAGGCCGGTGAGTTCGGGGGCGCATTTGCAGATCGCGTGGGTGATGCCGACCTGGCGTGCGAGCGCCCACGAGCGGTCGGGCGTGGCGGGAAGAAAATCGGCGAGGATCATGGGCGCAGCGGGCGACGGAAAAAAACTCAGGCGGCGTGGCCCTGGATCAGTTGGTTGCAGCCGCCGGCGGTGTATTTGAGTTCGCGGATGAGCGCGGGGCGGACGGTGGCGGCGAAGTCCGCGGGGAAACCGAGGAGCGTGACGACGCCGAGGAGCCCGCGGTCGGGCGCGTAGAGCGGGGCGGAGAGGGTGTTGATCTGCGGTTGGTAGGAACCGCCGTCGAAGCAGCAACCGGATTTGCGAACCTCGCGAACGCGGCGGAGGACGTCGGCGCGCTCCTGGTGTTTCCACGCCTCGGTGGGCGCAGCGTCGAGGATGCGCGCGATGTCGGCGTCGGGCAGGGCGGAGAGAAACGCCGCGCCGCTGGAGCCGAAGGCGAGCGAAACGACGGAGCCGACGCGCGAGGTGATGGCGGTGCCTTTGGGCGAGGCGGCGCTGTGGATGGTGACGGCGTCGTCCACCTGGCGCACGGTGAGCTTGGCGGTGAGGCCGGTCGTTTTGGCAAGGCGCGCCAGCGGCTCGCGCACGGTCTCGATGAGCAGCTCGTGGCGGAGCAGCGGGCGGAGCAGCGGCACGAGGCCGAAGGACAGCTCGAACGTGCCATTGGCCGCCGGGCGCAGCCAGCCCTCGGCGACGAAGGACTGGAGGATGCGGTAGCACGTCGTGGGCGAGATGCGGAGCGAGGCGGCGAGGCTCTTGGCGGTGGCGTCGCCGGAGCTCTGCGCAACGGCCTCGAGCACGCGCACGGCCTTGCGGAGCACGGGGACGGTGTGGGCCGTTTTGGCGGCGGTGGGTTTCGGGGGCATATTCTCTAATGAAATCGGGTCGGACGAAAAAACAGACGGGGTGGCGCAGTTGGGATGAGCGGGCGGCGACGGGTCAAGCTCACTTCAACCAAATATTCAATAGAGAAAAATAAAGTTCATTAAGGATATTGACCGCAAGAGCGCACGAAGCCGACGCTTCGTCCATCGCCGGAGGATTCCCCGTTTGCCGCCGGCGCATAACCCCTCCTCCCAGCCCTATGAACCGTTTGCCCGTCTCCGTCGTTTTCGCGTGCGCCCTCGTCGGCGCGCTCGCCGCCCCCGCTCTCCGCGCCCAATCCGCCGCCCCGGCGGCCACCGGCGAGGAGACAATCAAGCTCACCACCTTCGAAGTCTCGTCCAAGAAGGACTACGGCTACTGCGCGACCAACTCGATCACCGCGACCGGCATCGGCACGGAAATTTTCAAGACTCCGATCAATGTCTCCGTCGTCACGCGCGATCTGATCCAGGACATCGGCGCGACTTCGCTGCGCGAGACCCTCGGCTACACGGCCAACGTCCTCTCCGACCGGCGCGATCCGAACAGCGTGATTTCGCGCGGGTTCGCCGCGCCGGTGTTGATCAACCGCAACGCCGGCGGTGCGCGCAACCCGGTGCCCGATTTCATCGAGCGCGTCGAGGTGGTCAAAGGCCCGAACGCCGTGTTCTTCGGCCGCGTCTCCCCGAGCGGCGTGCTCAACCTCATCACGCTCCAGCCCAAATCCGTGACCGAAAGCGCCGCCCGCGTGACCTATGGCAGTTACGACCAGAAACAGGTCTTCATCGAGCACAACCAGAAGCTCGGCGACCATGCGGCCGTGCGTTTTGCCGGTAGCTATTTTGACCGCGGCGACGGCTACATCGACTTCACCTACCGCCGGCAGGACGCCGGCTACGTGGCGGCGACGTGGGACATTCTGCCGAACCTCAAGCTCAACGTGACCGGCACCACCTACGACGGCCGCGAGAACGTCATCCACTCGGTGCCGCGCGGACATCCCGGCTACCGCGCCTACACGCAGGCCAATCCCGGCGCGACGCTCACGATCCAGCAGTGGCAGGCCGCGTTCATCCCCGGCCAGCCCTACATGACCGTCTATCTCGACCCGTATGAGAGCTTCACCAACGGCTGGCAGGGCAACAACAACGGGCCCGACGCCTACAAGGCCGACCGGGGCTCCTTTGTGCAGCCCGAGCTCATCTACACCGCCGCGTCGTGGCTCACGTTGCGTGCCGCCGGCAGCTTCAACCGTGGCTACACCCAGACGTTGGAAACCTCCGGTTTCCCCTCCTACAACGGCACGTTCATCACGCAGCGCCCCGCTTTTAACGGCGGACGCTCCCTCTCACAGATCGGCGAGCTGGAAGCGGTCTTCACCTTCGACACCGGCCCCGCCACGCACCGTCTTCTCCTTGGCGGCCGGGCCGCGCACAGCCGCAACGGCTTCTGGGCCGTCTCCAACGCCTTCACGATCCCGCTCACTTGGAACAACCGCACCCAGGGCCCGCGCCACATCATCCGCGATTCCTTCGTGGGCGGCGTGCTCCCCGGCACGCCCTACTTCGCGATGCCGCGCAGCGAAGAGACCGGCCTCTATGCCATCGACCAGATCGGTTTCTTCAAAGACCGCGTGAAACTCCTCGCCGGCGCACGCACCACGGAAGTGACTAACATCGGCGCCACCGCCGCCACCGTGGGCCCGGACCGCTCGCAGAAGGAGACGACCCCGCAGTTCGGCGCGCTCGTCGAGGTCGTGAAAGGCGTCGTGCTCTTCGCGAATACCGCCAAGACCTTCGAGCCGCAGTTCAACGTCGATGCCCGCGGCAATCTCGCGAACAACATCCACGGCAAGGGCACCGAGGCCGGCCTCAAGCTCGACCTGCAGGACAGCGTGTGGTCGGGCACCGTTTCGTGGTTCAAGCTCGAGCGTTCCGGTGAAGTCCGCCGCGACTTCTCCACGGAAGTTTCCACCGGCATCTCGCCGCTCTTCGTGCCCGGCGGCACGAAACGCTCCGAAGGCGCAGACGTGGAGGTGTTCTTCACCCCCGTGCGCAACTACCAGGCGATCCTCAGCTACACTTACATCTGGGACGCCAAAGCCGTCACCGACATTGGCGCCCCGGCCATCGTGGGCCGTCGCCTCGAGCGCACGCCCGAGCACATGCTCTCGGTCTGGAACAAATATACGTTCACCACTGGCGCCACCAAGGGCCTCTCCATCGGCGTCGGCGTGCGCCACGTGAGCCAGGTGGACACGTTGCTCGATCCGAATTTCAATCTGAAGAACGATCCCTACACGGAGACCAACGCCAGCATCGGCTATGGCTTCAAGCTCGGCCGCCGGCCCGTGACCGTGCAGCTCAACGTCAAAAACCTCCTCGATCAGACCTACCTCGACGGCAATTTTACGCCGGCCGATCCGCGCACTTACTTCCTCACCCTCGGCACGAAATTCTGAGTTCGTTCCGCCGAAACGAATCGGGGCGCGCGGCGGGATTGCCCGGCCGCGCGCTTCGGCTTTGATCGGCGAACCCGCTTCCAACCCTGCCCCATGAAATTCCCGGTTCCTTTCGCGAAAGCTCTCCGCCGTGTCGTGGCGCGGGCCGCGCGGCTGCTCCCTCTCGTCGTTACGGCAGTTTCGTTGGCCGCCGCGCCGGAGCCGTCGGGCCCCGCCGCGCCCTTCGAGCATTTCATCACGCGGCGCGGCGACCGGCTCTACGACGGGGAAAAGCCGTTCCGTTTCATCGGCGCCAATATGCCCGGGCTCATCGTGCCCTACGATTTTACCCAGCGGCTGCCCGAGCGCATGACACTGCCGACGGCGTGGGAGCAAGAGGATGCGTTCAAGACACTCGCCCAGATGAATTTCAAGGTTGTTCGCACGTGGAACCTCCCGATGCGCGGGCCGAAGGAAACCGCCCAGCCCTGGCACTACGTGCTCGCGCCGGGTGAGTTTAACGAAGAGGCGTTCAAGGTCGTGGACCGGATGTTCGCGCTGGCGAACCGCTACGGCGTGCGCGTGATTTTACCGCTCACCGCCGATGCCGGCGACTACCTCGGCGGGATCGGAACCTACGCGGCGCACCGGGGAAAACCCCGCGCGGAGTTCTACACCGATCCGCAACTGCGTGAGGACTACAAGGCCACGCTCCGCCACGTGCTCGGTCGCACCAACACGATCACCGGCGTGCGCTACCGCGACGACAAGGCCGTGCTCGCCTGGCAGTTTGGTAAC
>JANXLP010000711.1 GCA_025355125.1 Opitutaceae bacterium
GTCGCCACCGGCACCGTCACGCGCCGATGCACCACTTGCAGCGGTTGCTCGAGACCTTCCCATTGAAACGAAGTCCGCAGCGCCGCGTGCCGATCTGCCACGGCCTGCCACGCCCGCCCAAACGCCGCCACGTCCAACGCCCCTTCGAGCAGAAATGTCATCTGCTCGATGTAATCGCCGCCCGCCGCATCGCGCAGATGGTGAAAGAGAAATCCCTGCTGCAGCGGGGATAACTCGTGCACGTCTTCCACGTTGGCGCGGGGATCGGGAGGAGACATCGGTGCCGGGTTCATTGCAGCCGCGAGAAAAGCTTGTCGAGGTCCGTCTGACTCACGTCGCCGCCCGAGAAATCCGACGGCGTAAACCCACCCGCATCCGCGCCCGTGCAATGCGCGATAATCGCCCGCAGCGCCGTCTCAAATCCCGTGGCCAACGCTTCAATCGTCGCCGCCTGATGATGCGCCGTGCTGTAAGTCCACGCGCACCGCAGCGCGCCGTCGCGCACCGCCAGATTGCACTCGATGAGAAACGCCCGCGCGTTTTCCGCCGCGCGATCCGCCCCGCGCGCTTCGTCCGCCGGCCGGAACCCCGTCACCCCTGAGCCACTCGCCGCATCAAACTGCCCCAAATAATTAAACGCCAACTCCGGCCAAGGTTGCGCCCCGAGTTCCGCTTGCGCCGCTTCCGTTCCGAGGTGTCGCAGCAGCCCATAGCCCAGCCCACGGCGCGGCACCGCGCGCCACTGCTCTTTCACCGCCTTCACGAGCTCACCGACGTCGTGCGACCCATTGCTCGCATCGATGCGCAACGGAAACAGCGTCGTAAACCAGCCGAGCGCACGACTCACCTCCGGCGCCCCCGCCACCGTCTCCCGCCCATGACCTTCGAGCGTGATCGTGTGCGCCCCGCGCCCCGTCCACCCCGCGAGCGCCCGCGCCAGCGCCGCCAGTAAAAGCTCGTTGATCTGCGTGCGATACGCCGTGCCCGCCCCGTGCAACAGCGCCGCCGTCTCCGCCACCGGCAACACCCGCGCCACCACCGCCTCGTCCCCCACGCGCCCGCCACCCGCCACCGCAAAATCCCTCGGTAACGCCTCCGCCGCCGGCACCTTCCGCCAGTGCTCCAATTCCGCGACCGTCATCGTGCTCTGCGCTTCCACCGACAACGCCCGCGTCCACGCCGCCCACGTCTCAGGCAATTCCGCCAACGTTTCACCGCGATAGGCCGCCGCCAATTCCTCCAATAGCACGCGCCACGACACGCCATCGATCACAAGGTGATGCGCCACGATCAGCAACCGGCCTTCACCACCCGGCGTTGGCTTAAATGCCACCGCGCGCAGCAATGGCCCTCGCGCCAGATCCAACGACGCCTGCGCGCGTGCCGCCACCGCCGTCAGCTCTTCCATCGGCGCCCGCTCAAAAGTCACCGCAGCTTCAACGTCACCCGTGATCACTTCCACGCCTGCCGCTCCCTGCTCATAAAGCCACTGCAGCACGTCATGACGCGAAGCCACACGCCGCAGCGCCGCTTCGCACCGCGCGACATCAAAATCTTGCGGCGTCACAAACAGCGCCGATTGATTCCAGTGCGCCGGCACCGCGAGCTTCTGTTCAAAAAACCAATGCTGCGCCGGCGTCAGCACCGCCGCCCCCCCCGCCGGCAGCGCAGCCAGCGAAACGACCGGCGCCATTTCCGTCGCCGCAGCCAGCTCCGTCAAAGTCTGATGCGCAAACACCGCCTGCGCCGGCACGCGCACGCCCGAGGTCGCAGCGCGCGCCGCGATTTGCAGCGCCAGGATCGAATCGCCGCCCAGCGAGAAGAAATTGTCATGACGCCCCACGCGCGGCACGCCCAGTAGTTCGCGCCACAAACCCGCCAACAGCGTCTCCACCGCGCCCACCGGCGCGCCGTCCCGGTCGCTGGTTTCCTCTTCCGGCGCGGGTGCCTCGGGCAACCCGCGTCGGTCCACTTTGCCGCTTGAGAGCAACGGCCACTTCTCCACGCACGCAAACCGCGCCGGCACCATGTAGGACGCCAACCGCGCCGCGACTTCCCGCCGCAGCACTGTCGCCCATCCTGCCGGCGCGTCCGGCCATTGCACGTAGCCCGTCAGCCGGTCGCCGCGCACCGCCGCCGCAGCCTTCAGCACGCCGGGAATCGCCGCCAGCGCCGCCTCCACTTCCCCCAGCTCAATCCGGAAGCCGCGCAATTTTACCTGATCATCCGTGCGCCCGAGATACTCCAACACGCCATCCGCCCGCCAGCGCACGAGATCTCCCGTCGCGTAAAGTCGCGCGCCCGGCTCCGTCGAAAACGGGTCCGACCCAAAACGCTCGGCCGTGAGCACGGGCTGACGCCAGTAACCGCGCGCCAGTTGCGCACCTCCCACAAAAAGTTCGCCCGCCACGCCCGGCGCGACCGGCTGGCTCGCCCTGTCGAGCACGTGCAGCGCACAACCTGGCGCCGCCGGCCCCAACGGCACGATCGCACTTCCGCCGTCGCGCGGTCCGCACGTCCACGCCGCGCACTGGATCGTCGCCTCGGTCGGCCCGTAGAGATTCGTCAACGGCACCGGCTGCACTGCCGCCAGCCGATCCCGCAACGCCGCCGTCAGCGTCTCCCCGCCCGAGAACAACGCCCGCAACGTTTTCACCGCCGCAAAACCTGGCTCCACCGCCAGCCGCTCCAGCAGCGTCGGCACCGCCTGCAACACCGTCACACCCGTCGCGCGCATCGTCGACACTAGCGCCGCCGGATCGCGTTGGGCCCCTGGCGCCGCTAGTTCGACGCGACCGCCCGTCATGAGCGGTGACCAAAATTCCCACACCGACGCATCGAAGGTGAACGGCGTCTTCTGCAACACCACGTCGTCCGCCCCAAACCGATACGCCTCGTTGAACCACGCCATGTGGCTCGCCAGCGCGCTGTGCGGGATCGCCACGCCCTTGGGCTGACCGGTGGAACCCGACGTGAATAAAATATACGCGATGTCCTCGCCCTCCGCTGTTACGCGCGGCGGCGTCTCGCCCTCCGGCAGGGCTTCGTCCCAAGCAATCACCCGCGCCCGCAGCCCCGCCGGCAAACGCGACCGCAACGACGAGGGCAGGAGCACCGCGTCGAGCGCATGGTCTTCGATGATCGCGCGCAAACGCTCGGGCGGATACTCGGGATCAAGCGGGACGTAGGCCGCACCCACGCGCCAAGCACCCAGCAGCGCCGCCACCATCGCCGGCTCGCGCTCGGCCAAGATCGCCACCGCCGCACCTCGCCCGATTCCCGCCGCGTGCAGCCGCTGCGCCACACAGCCTGCCTGCGCTTCCAATTCCGCGTAACTCCAGCGCACCCCACCCAGCGCCACCGCCATCGCCGTCGGCGTGCGCGCCGCCTGTGCCACCACGGCCTCCGGAACGAGCGTCACTTTCGCGCCGAATTCCGGGCCGCGACTCCATGCGGTCACCTGTGCGCGTTCCGCTGCCGGCATCCAGGCGAGCGCGCGCAGCGTCGCCTGCGGCATGGTCGTGATCGCAACCAGCAACTGGCCGTAGCGCGCCAAAAACCGCGCCGCCGTCGCCGTGCTAAAGAGATCGCGGTTATGCTCCAGCCCCAGCTCAAGCGTGCCGTCCGCCCGCTCCGCCACCGTAAAAGACAACTCAAATTTCGCCGTCGTCACTTCCGTGGTGATCGGCGCCAGCTTCAGCGCACCGAGCGCGAGTTCGGCGCGCGGCGTGTTTTGCACGCTGAACATCACCTGAAACAACGGCGAGCGGCTCGGATCGCGCTCCGGATTCACCGCTTCGACCACTTGTTCAAACGGCGCCTCAGCCCGGTCATGCGCTCGCAAGGTCCGCGTCCGCACCCGCCGCACCAACTCGACGAACTCCACCTCGGGCGCGACATCCGCGCGCAACACCAGCGTGTTCACAAAGAGCCCGATGAGATTTTCCCATTCCGGCCGCGAACGTCCCGCCACCGGCGTGCCCACCGCAAAATCCGTCTGCCCCGAGTGCCGCCACAACCACACTTCCCACGCCGCGAGCAGCACCATGAACCGCGTTGCACCCTCTTTCCGGGCGAGCTTGTGCAACGCCGTGGTCGTCTCAACCGACACGCTCGTCCGCACCATCCCTCCGCGGAAACTCGGCGCCGCCGGCCGCGTCGCATCCAGCGGCAACTCAAGCGCCGGCACTCCCCGCAATTCCTCCGCCCACTCGGCCACCTGCGTCGCTAGTTCGCCGTTCAGGGTGCGCGTCCGTTGCCACGCCGCATAGTCGCCGTAGTTGAGCGTCAGCGGGGCCAGCGCGCGCCCGGTGTGCAACGCCGCGAGTTCTCGCACGAGCACCGACTCCGACCAACCGTCGGTCACGATGTGGTGCACCGTGAGCAACAGCCAGTGATGCTCCTCGCCGAGCTTGAACACCGCCGCGCGCAAGAGCGGCCCGCGCCCCAGATCAAACGCCCGCGTCGTCTCCTCCGCCGCGCAACCCGCCGCATCACCGGGCCGGCCCGACAAATCCGTAAACGCGATTTCCACGCGCGCGTCCGCCCGCGCCACCGCCGTCGCGCGCCCGAGTTTTTCCGGAAACACCGTGCGCAAGCTCTCATGCCGCGCGACCACGCCGTCGAGCGCGCGCTGCAGCGCCGGCAAATCCGGTTCACCCCGCGCCTCCAAAATGGTCGGCACGTGATACGTCGCACCCGCGTCCGCCAGCCGTGCCATCACCCACAGGCGCTCCTGCGCCGGCGCGGGCACGAGTTCCGCGCCCACGGGTCGCGTCGTCACCGGCGTCTCAAGCAGCCCACCGCGCCGCGCCGCGCGCACCGTCGTCGCAAAGGTTCCCGCCGTCGGCCAGTCGAACAAAGTCCGCAGGGGAATTTGCGTTTTGAAAGCCGTGCGCACGCGCGCGACCACCTGCGTCGCGAGCAGCGAATGTCCGCCAAGCTCGAAGAAATTGTCGTCCGCCCGCACGCGTGGCACGCCGAGCACTTCGGACCAAATGCCCGCCACGATCTCTGCGGTAGGATCGTGGTTCGGCGCCTCAGGAGCCGGCGCTTCCGCGCCCGGTTCGGCATCCGCCGGTAGCGCCTTGCGATCCAGCTTCCCGTTCGGCGTGCGCGGCAGGCGCTCGAGAAAATGCCAGGCCGTCGGCTGCATGTAGTGCGGCAGCGTGACACCAATCCACCGCGTCAACTCTGCCACCACCGGCGTCGCGCCCGCTTGCGCCGCGACGAACGCCACCAAGTATTTGCCGCGTTGTGGATGCTCGCGGGCGACGATCGTCGCCTCGGCGATGTCGGTGTGAGCTTCAAGCCGCGCCACAATCTCGCCGAGTTCGACGCGAAAGCCGCGGATTTTAATCTGATGATCGCCGCGCCCCAGATACTCGAGCTGCCCATCGGGCCGGAAACGCGCGAGATCACCCGTGCGATAGAGCCGCCCGCCCGGCACCGTTGAAAACGGATCCGGCAGGAAACGCTCCGCCGTGAGATCCGGCCGGCCAAGGTAGCCGCGCGCCAGCCCTTCGCCCGCCAGCAGGATTTCGCCAATCGCGCCGACCGGAACCAACTGCAGATCCGCATCGGCGAGGTAGAGCTGCGAGTTGGCGATCACACGGCCGATTGTCGCCGTGTCGCCGCGAACGCGAAGCGCGCACGTGGAATAGGTCGTGTCCTCTGAGGGGCCGTAGAGATCGTAAACCCGCTCGACCGATGGAAATCCATAGAGCCGGTCCGCCAGCCCTGCCGAGAGCGGTTCGCCCGCCAAACTGATCGTCACGACCGATGCCGGGATCGCTTCTTGCCGCGCGAGCTCCGCCGCCGCTGAGGGCACGGTGTTCACCAGCGACACTTCGTCGCGCGCCGGGAGCGTGGGCAGCGCGAGCGCGTTCTCCGCCACGATGACCGCACCGCCCACCGAGAGCGGCACGAATAATTCAAACACCGAGAGATCGAAACACACCGACGTGGAAAACAGCACGCCCGCGAGCTCACGCGCCGTGAAAATCGTCTGCGCCCAGTGCACGAATGCGACCGCCTGCCGATGCTCGATCGCCGCCGCCTTGGGCCGGCCTGTCGAGCCCGAGGTGTAGATGAGGTAAGCGAGATTTTCGGGCCGTGCCTGCGATGTTGAAACGGGCTCGGTAGCCGTCGTGACGGGTGCAACGTCGTCGAGCCAAAGCGTCGTCACCGACGATGCGGGCAACGCGTCCGTCAGGCTCCGCTGCGTGACGAGCACGGCGAGCTGAGCATCGTCGAACATGAACGCGAGTCGCTCCGCCGGATACGCGGGGTCGAGCGGCACGTAGGCTGCACCCGTCTCAAGCACGGCGAGCAACGCGATCACGAGTTCCGCGCCGCGCACGAGACACACGCCCACTCCGCGCTCCGGCTTGGCACCGAGGGCACGCAGGCGCGCCGCCAGTGCCGTCGCGCGTCGCGCGACTTCAGCATAAGTCAGGCGCTGGGTGCCATCGATCAACGCAATCGCGCCGGGCGTGCGGGCAACTTGCGCCGCAAAAAGCTCGGTCAGGGTCACGCCGCGGTCGTGCGACAACGCGGTGTGATTCCACGTCTGCACGAGTTGCGTGCGTTCCAACGCACCGAGACCGTGCAGCCGTCCGAGCGGTTGTTCGGCGCCGCGCGCGCACGCGGCGAGCAACGCCCGGAAGTAATCGAGCCAGCGCCCGGCGAGATCATCGGGCAACCGCGCGCGATCATGCAGCAGGAGCAACGTCAGCGCCGCGCCGGGTGCCACAATCATCGTGGCCGGATAATGCGTGCGCTCGTGGCTGTGCGTTTCCTCGACGCGGATTTCGCCCAGGGCCCCGGCCAGCGCTTCATCGATGGG
>JANXLP010000724.1 GCA_025355125.1 Opitutaceae bacterium
ACTCCCAAGCCCGGAGAAATCTATCTCGTGGACCTTGGGATGGCGGCCAAGGTGCGTCCCGCCGTAGTTGTCTCCCGCTACGATCCCGACAGCCCCCGAGCCCTTGCTCTACTCGTGCCACTGACCACTGAAAATCGCGGCTCCGACTAAGAGGTCTCTCTCGGTAAAATGCGTTTCCTTAACAAAGGGTCTTGGGCCAACGTCCGAGGCCTGATGTCCGTCGGCCACGAACGCTTGATCCGCCCGCTTGGCACGATCCCTTCGAGCCAGCTCACCCAAATCAAAGCTGCCCTCAGCTTTGTCCTCGATCTGTAGGTCTGAAGGCCAAAACCCGCTTTGCTTTCTCCGGCTCGCGACCACGAACGCCGACGTCCTCAAAACGGAGCGCGACGACCAAACCGCCTCCGCCCGACGGTGGGGCAAACTTCAATCAATGCCTCCACGCTGAACCGCCCCACAGGGTCAGTGCAGCGGTCTCAGAGGACCGCCGCCTGATTCACCCCGGAGGTCCAGCCCTTCACTTCTCCGCCGCGTAAGCCGCGAACTGCTCCGCGATTTTCGCCGTCTTTTCGTCGCCCTCGTGGAAAAAGAAGCGCCAGCGGAACGTCACGCTGCCGCCCGCGGGAATCGTCAGATCTCCGGCCTTCGGGTTGGCTTTGTGCGCGGGCTCAAAATCGTGCTGACCAAACGGGTTCGCCGCGAACAGGCCGTAATCGCGCACGTGCCACCACGTCGCGTGACGCGGGTTTTTTGGATGGTCGAACATCGCGATGCCGTAAATTTTCCCGTTCTTCGGCGCGTAGTAATCGACCCACGCGGACCGCTTGCTCCACGTCGCCGCATCGCGGATGCCCTCGGCGTTCACGATGACGCCCTGGCCCTCGACTTTCTGTTTGTTGAACGTGTGCGTAGGCGTCAGCCACTGCGCGACGCGAAAGGCCATCGAGCCCTCCTTCGTGTCGCCAAAGATCACCGCCTTGTCCGCCGGCGCCTTGAGCGTCACTTCGTAGTCAATCTGCCGCCCACCCGGAATCGCGCTCAACCGCACCGTCGTCTCGTCCGTGCACTGCACCGCACCATCCGGGCCGACCCAACGGTTGGCCGAAACCAGCGTCGCCACGCTGCCGGCCGTCGTCGCCTTGACGCTGTCGTTCACAATCGTGCCCTTGTCCGCGCCTTCGGTCCAAAAATCGACGCCGTTCACCACACCGTGCGTAAACCACAACGAGCGGTGATGCGGGTGATCCGTTTCTTCGCCCGCTGTGAACGTCTTCATTGGAAAGTCGCGGTTGAGCTGCGTGCCATCCGCCGCGAGCACCGGATAAAAATACGGCCGCGGCCCACCCTTGAAAACATACTCGGTGAACAACTGTTCACCGAGTTCTACGCGCACGCGTTCATCCGTGCGGGTGACTTTAGCCTCGGGCAAGGCAGCCGCGGCGGCGGCAAAGGCCGCGACCGATGAAGTGAACAACGCAGCGGCTAATAACAGTAGGAATCGGGGTATCATGCGCTGAATGACGCACGATCTCGCGAAAGGGTCCAGCCCGGCGGCGGCGAACTTTGTCGGTCGATCTACCCTCGGTCGCCCCCAACCGGAGCGATGCGACAGTTAGAAATCGGCGACCGCCCTCGGGAGGTTCGATTGTGGGAGCGAGCTTGCTCGCGACAGAGTAGGCACCGAATCGCGAGCAAGCTCGCTCCCACAGCTTCTACGGCATCGTTCCGGCTCAGAGTTTTTTCTCGTCGGGCGCTTTCGCCTTCTGCTTCGCGCCGGCGGGTCCGCCACCGGGGTTTCCATACCACGTCGCGGGAATCACCTCGGGCACCTTCAGCTCCACGCGCAACCGCGCGAGCTGTTTCTCCAGGTCCGCCGTGATCGCCGCGTAAGCCGGTTCGCCATAGACGCTCTTCAGCTCGTTGGGGTCCTTCAGACGGTCGAAGAGTTCCCAAGAGCTCTCTCCGA
>JANXLP010000016.1 GCA_025355125.1 Opitutaceae bacterium
CGACGGCTCCCTCAACCTCTCCGCCCGCACCCAGCACTACGCCTCCCTCCCCGCCGCCGCCCTGCGCTTCCTGCGTTCACCCCGCGCTCTATCTTGAGCTCAAACCGGATTACCGTGGGCGATATCCTCGGCGCGGTGCCGGTCCCCTTCCACGCGCCGCACGGCGGCGCCATACACGAGATCGACGTTGCGCCGCACCACTTCAGCAAAAGCACTTTGATCACTGTGGTCGGCAAATCGGGAAAGAAGTTGGGAGTCCGTCATGGCAGGTTCGCTCCATAACAGCCGCCGCGCGCCGAATCCGCCAACAAACCTTTAAATTTCCGCCCGTGATCACTGCACCAACGAAAACAGGATTGAGCATAGGTCTGACCGTTACCCCGCGCATTTACCACCCGGACCGGCGCACGACGTCCTGAATGCCGGAGCGCACCGGGCCACTTCATGCCTCCGCCCCATGGCCGCTTGTTACTTTTTGCCTATGGTCCGGGCACAGGCCCCGTGCTACCTTGTCCGATCATTCCGCCGCACGCGCCGTCGCTTTCCCGAATCCGAATCCTTTTTGCCATGAGACTCCTCCGCCTCGCCCTCGTCACCGCCCTCGCCGCCAGCCCGGCTCTCATCACGTTACGCGCCCAGGAAATCGTTCCGGCCTCCGCCGGCGCTTCCGCCACCGCCAAACCGTTCCTAAAAGCCGGCGACGTCGCCCCCGAATTCTCCGTGGTCGGCCCCAAGGGCGAGACGATCAAGCTCTCCGATTACCGCGGCAAAATCGTCGTCGTCGATATCTCCGCCACGTGGTGCGGCCCCTGTCAGGCCGCGATGCCCAACAACGATCGCGTGTTCAAAAAATACGCCGATCAGGGCGTCGTCCTCCTCGGCGTCACCGCCGATGATTCACGTGAGGCCTACGACGGCTGGATCAAACGCAGTGTCGGCAAATACACGTTCACCATGACGTTTGATCTTCCGGGCAAAGCCGGCTGGAAGGATTCTGTTTTCAACACCGATTACCGCGTCACCGGTTTCCCCACGATGTTCGTGGTCGGCCGCGATGGTAAAATCCTCGAGACCGTTTCCGGCGGCGGCCCCGGCGATGACTACCGCCTCGAATACGCGCTCGCCCGCGCCGGCGTGAAGGTCGATCTCGCGGCCATCCCGCCCGAGCCGAAGCGAGATCCCGGCGCCAAATCCATCCCGCTGGTCGCCAAGACCGCCGCGACGCCCGCTGGCGGCGGCATGATCGGCATGGGTTCCCCGACGAAGCGCGGCGAGCCGATCCCGAGCAAATTCGGCAGTGTGGCCGCCCGCGACATGGTGCCCGACTTCACCGTCACCGGGGTCGACGGTGCCCCGGTCAAGCTGGCCTCGTTCGCCGGCAAGCCGGTGCTCGTGCATTTCGTTTCCAGCGGCATGGGTCCGCAGCCGTGGTTCTCCAAGATTCTCACGGATTACAAAGAGAGTAACTTCAGCACGCTGGTGATCTTTGCGGCCACCGAGCGCGCCGACTTCGACAAGTGGGTCGCCGCCAATCCCAACCCCGGCTTCACGGTGGCGTGGGACCCCGCCGGCAAGGCCTGGGCCGAGGGCGTGACCAACACTCACTTCGGTGTCGGCATGTTCCCCGCCTCATTCGTCGCGACGGCCGAGGGCAAGCTCGTCAGCGGCACCATCGGGATGGGCGACAAGGTGGCCACCATGATCAAGATGATGCTCGTCGCCGCCAAGGCGATCACCCCCACGGAGACCGACCTCGCCGCCATGCGCACCTACGTGCAATCGGTGATGAGTTCCGGCGGTGGCGGCGGCATGGCGGCCGCCACGAAATCCGCGGCCGCGCCCGTCGCGGCCCTCCTCGCCGCCGGCACGGTCGCGCCGGATTTCGTGATGCACGACATCAACGGCAAGCAGGTGAAGCTCTCCGAGTTCAAGGGTAAGGTCGTCATCCTCGACTTCTGGGCCACGTGGTGCGGGCCCTGCATCGCCTCGTTCCCGCACACCGAGAAGATTGCCGCGACCTACAAGGATCAGGATGTCATCGTCGTGGCCTCTGGCACGAGCGACACCATCGCGAAGTTCAAGGAGTGGATCCCCAAGAACCAACCGAAGTATCCAACCCTGCAGTTCTACTTCGACCCGAACGAACGCGACTCCGCCACATTTGCCGACCGCGCCTCTTCGAAGCTCTACCACGTCTCGGGCATCCCCACGCAATTTGTCATCGGTCGCGACGGCGTCATCGTCGCCGCCATCGTCGGCAATGGCGGGGATGGCGATACGCGCACCGAGGGCGCGCTGGCCAAGGCTGGCGTGAAAGTGGATGCGGCCGTCGCCGCGAAGGGCGCGGAAGCGCTCGCTGCGGACATCGCCAAACGAAAAGCCAGCGAGGCGGCGGCAGCCGACGAAGTCGTCAATCCCAAGCCCGCGTTCCGCGAGAACTACGGCAAGCTCAAGAAGGGCGAGCCCGTCGCGGTGGACATCCCGTTGCAGACGGTCGATGGCCAAGCCACAAAACTTTCCGAGGTGACCAAGGGCAAGACCGTCGTCCTCAACATCTGGTCGGGCAGCAACGGCCCGAATGGCGACTGGCTCACGTTCACCGAAGAGTGGTCGCGCAAGTATGCGGACCAAGGCGTGATGTTCCTCAGCATGTCCTCCTACTCGACGCGCGAAGATTTCGACAAGTGGCGCACGGCCCAAGCCGGCAAGTTCACGTTCCCCGTTGTGTGGGACTCCGCCGGCCCGGTTCCGCGCGCGAGCAAGCCGATGGATGAGCTGACCGCCGAGGAGAAGAAGGCCCACTCCGAGCTTTCGAAGGCCTATTTCCCGAAGAACGGCGCGATGGCGCTCACCGGTGGCGCGATGGCTCCCGTGCCGCACAACATCGTGCTCGATTCCCAGGGCAACCTGCTCGGCTTCTACGGTGGCGCCGGCCCCGGCACCAAGGATTCGCTCGCCAACCTCCTGCTCCGCGGCGGCGTAAAGCTCGCCGCCGAAGATATGCCGAAGAAGGTGTTCACCGCCGAGGACACCAAGCCCGAGGTTCCCGAGGCTCGGGTGGAAATGCTCAAAGTCGGCGCTGTCGCCCCTGACTTCACGACCACCGATATCAACGGCAAGACCGTCAAAATCTCCGACTACAAGGGCAAGGTCGTGATCCTCGATTTCTGGGCTCCGTGGTGCGGACCGTGCATCGCCTCGATGCCGCACACCAATGAAGTCGCCGCCACCTACAAGGATCAGGGCGTCGTCGTCCTCGGCTCCTGCACAAGCGACACGCGCGCGAATTTCGACAAGTGGGTGAAGGCCAACCAGGAGAAATATCCCGACTTCATCTTCTCCCACGACGCCGCCGAGCGCACCCCTGATCGCGCCTCGCGCAAGCTCTACGGCGTCTCGGGCATCCCGACGCAGTTCATCATCGACCGCGTGGGCAAGATCGCCGCGATCTCCATCGGTTATATGAAGGGCGAAGTGTTGCTCGAAGGCGCGCTCGCCAAAGCCGGCATCAAAGTGGACGCCGCGATTTTGGCCAAAGCCGTCGAAGACCAGAAGAAGCGCGACGCGCGTTGAATTAGCTGGGCTGAGTCCGAGGTGGGCCGTGCGCTCCGCGCGCGGCCAAGGCTCACCTGCCGACCTAGCAGGCTGTCGGACTTAGAAATTTAAGGCATCCACCGTGCGATATTCGCGAAAATATTTTTCAAAAAGATCAAATATCGAGCTGCAAACGCCTTGAACGGCCTAAGTCCGACAGGCTGCTAGGCGTAGCGAACTGCTCTGTCGCCAGGCCGCGCGCGGAGCGCCCGGCCCACCTTTGCGCCGCCCACGGGCATTTTCCGCCTCCCGATCATTCCGCAACGACCCTCCCGGCGAATAGGAACATTTTCGCCGTGCGCATTGGCGTAAAACGCGCTGAACTTATCTGCGCCCCGCCCGCCATGTCCAAAGCCGCCGCCATCGACGTCCGCGACCGCACGCTGCGGATCGACGACCCTGCGCTCCAACGCGCGGTGATCGGCTTGGAGACTGCGGCCAACGTCACGGACTTCTGGTCGGCCCTGCGCGGCTTCATCGGCACCGCCTTGCCCGACCATCACTCGGCCACGCTCTTCCTCGACGCGCAGGAAAAAATTCCCGGCGCGCTCACGCTGCACTCGCAGCCCTCCCGCCGCCCCGCCGAGTGGTGGCGCGCCCGCGCCAAACTCACGCCCACCCACGCCTACCTCAACGACCACCCGGGCATCAAACTCTACAACCTCGAGCAGATGCTCCCCGCCGCGCCCGTCGCGCGCCGCCGCACGGATTTTTACCGTCACGTCCTGCGGCCCGAGGGTTTCGACAAACTCGTCGGCCTCACCACGTGGGAAAAAGGCGAGCGCAAGAGCATCCTCGTCCTCCGCCGCGCCTTCGCGCACGCGGAGTTCACGCGCGGCGAGATGAACCTCCTGCTCGACCTTCATCCGATCTTCGACCGCAATCTCCGGCGCATCGAGAAACAGGAGGAGGAGCGCGTCTGCCGCAGCACGCTCCAGCAGTTCATCAATCTTCTCCCGCAGGGCGTGCTCCTCGTAAACGCGAAGCGCGAACTCGTCTTCGCCAACCCCGAGGCCTTCGAGACCTGCGCCATGTGGAATCTCGGCTCCGAGGTCGCGCGCCGCATGAACAGCCGCGCCGTCTTCTCCATCCCGCCCGCCTTTCTGGAAACCTATGAGGCGCTGCTCGCCGAACGCTACGCGCTCGCGCTCACGCCCGGTGCCGGCCTCGGCGGACTGCGCCGCAAGCTCACTCACCCCGAACAACCCGGCCTGCGCGCAGACCTCAGCCTCGTCGCGATGGACGACCCGCTGCTCACGCGCCCGTATCTTTTCGCGCAACTCATCAACCACGCCGCGTTGAGCGCCCCCACCGCCGCCGCGCAGGACCGCCAGCTTGCCGTGCTCGCACAACTCACGCCCCGCGAGCGCGAGGTCGCGCTGCTCGTGCGCGAAGGCCTCGGCAACGGAGAGATCGCGACGCGCCTGCACAAGGGCGTCGGCACGATCAAAAACCAGCTCCAGTCGATCTTCGCCAAACTCGCCGTCAACAGCCGCGCCAAACTCGTTGCGCGGCTGGGTTGAGACGCCGCCGCGCTTATTTCTTTTTGGTCACTGCGGGCTTTTTAACCGGCGCGGACTTGGCCGCAGCGGATTTCTTGGAAGGAAGATTCAGTTTCTCGACCTGCCGCTCGAGTTGATCGCAACGGTTCGCTAAAATGACGATCATACCGGCGACCATGCGGGTGTCGTCGCTCTTGGTGGATTTCAGCAGCTTCCCAGCGGCTTCCATCACGTCGGCGAAATTATGTTCAGGGGCGATTTTTTCGGATTTCATAGGTTTTAGATTTATACCAACGGCCGTTGAGTTTTTGACTTATGGTAGGTGCGAGCGTGAGCGAATGGTGGTTCGCTGTCGTCCAGATATAACCGGACGTTGATATTACGCCCTCATTTAACACCAATCCTGAGGAAATGTCCGTGGGGTATAGTCCGTAGTCGGCAGGGACCGTTATTTCCCCGCCGTCCATCCGCCGTCGATCATCTGGTTGCTGCCCGTGACCATCGCGGATTCATCTGCCGCGAGATAAAGCGCCACCGCCGCGATTTCCTCGGGCCGCACCATCCGACCGTTCAACTGCGTCGAAGCCATGTCTCGGTAGGCCTTCGCCGGATCGGGATACTCCGCGATACGCGCCTGCACAAACGGTGTCTCCACGCGCGCCGGGCAGATCGCGTTAAAACGCACGCCCGTGTGCGAGTGGTCGAGCGCGAGCGCCTTGGTCAATCCCACCACCGCGTGCTTCGTGATCGTGTAGGCGAGCCGGTCGCGCACCGCGACCACACCGCCGACGGACGCGAGGTTGATCACGCTGCCACTGCCGCGCGCGAGCATCGCCGGCACGAAGGCTTTGCAGAGATTGAAGGGCCCGCGAACGTTGACCGCGTGTAACCGGTCGAGGTCGGCCGCAGTCGTCTGCGTGAGATTGCCCACGTGGCCGATGCCCGCGTTGTTCACGAGAATGTCGAGCGCGGGCAATCGCTCCGCCAGCGCCGAGACCGCCGCCGCGTCGCTCACATCGAGGGCGGCGAACTCCGCACTGCCTCCCGCCGCGCGGATCGAGGCGACCGTCGCGAGGCCGGCGGGTTCATCGCGGTCCACGACCCACACCCTCGCGCCTTGCCGGGCGAATACATGGGCGATGGCCTGGCCGATGCCGGAGCCGGCACCGGTCACGAGGGAAATTTTATTATGAAGGGTAAACATGGAGCAACGCCCGTCGTTATGGACGACTTCCTCCCCGTCAATCAACGGCCTTCGCTCCCCTCGGGCCGCCTGTCCGCGGCGCTCTTAAATCCATCCATATCACGCCGAGCCGCTTCGATCCCGCTCTGGCCCGGACGGTGCTTACCCCTCTGCCGCCCGGTCCACGCAACCACCGCATCATCGCATTTGTAGATGTTCGGTTTGTCGCTAGCAGCCTGTCGGACTTAGGCCGTTCAAGGCGTTTGTAGCTCGATATTTGATCTTTTTGAAAAATATTTTCGCGAATATCGCACGGTGGATGCCTTAAATTTCTAAGTCCGACAGCCTGCTAGCAATAGGCCACCACTTCGCTCTCCACCCATGCCCGCCTTCCCCGATTCCCTCCGCACCGAACTCCACGCCCTCCTCGGCGCCGATAACATCGTCGATTCCGGCGACTCGCTCACCGCCCTCTCCCGCGACTACTACTGGTATTCGCCCGCGCTGAAACCGCTCCTCGACGACAAGCGCGCCGATCTCGTCGCCAAGCCCGGCACGGTAGACGAACTCCGCGCCGTCCTCGCCGCCTGCTTCAAAGCCGGCGTCGCCGTCACCCCGCGCGGCGGCGGCACCGGCAACTACGGCCAGTGCATGCCCGTTCACGGCGGTGTCGTGATCGACTGCTCGCGGCTTGACCGCATCCACTCCGTCGAGGGCGGCGTCGTGCGCACCGAGCCCGGCGCCCGCCTCATCACCATCGAGACCCAGGCCCGCGCCGCCGGCTGGGAACTCCGCTGCTATCCTTCCACCTGGGTCAAGGCCACCCTCGGCGGTTTCTTCGGCGGCGGCGCCGGTGGCATCGGCGGCGTTCGCTGGGGTGGCATCGGCACCGGCGACACGGTGAAGTCCATCACCATCCTCACCTGCGAAGCCGAGCCCCGCACGCTCCGCTACGAGGCCCCGCCGCCCATCACCGCGCTCCGCACCTTCGGCACCACCGGCATCATGATCGAGATCGAGATGCGCCTCGCACCGAAGCTCGACTATGACCAGCTCGCCTTCAGTTCGCCCGATTGGTCGAAGCTCCTCGAGTGGACCGATGCCGCCATGCGCAACGGCACGTGGCGCAAGCGCGTCGCCTCCCAGTTCCAGTGGCCTATTCCGTCGTTTTTCAAACCCATCAAAAAACATATCCGCGAAAACGAGCACGTGAGCTTCCTCATGCCCGAGCGCTCGCAGACTGCGGAAATGATCGCCTCCGCCGAGGCTGCCGGCCTCACCGTCACCTACAACCGCCCGCTCTCCGATCCGCCCAAGCCGCCCTTCCTCTCAGATTTCACCTACAACCATACCACGCTCTGGGCCATGAAGACCGACCCGACGATCACCTACGTGCAGGTCGGCTTCACCAAAGATTTCCGCGCGCAGCTCACCGATCTCATGACCCGCTACCCCGGCGAATTTCTCGTCCACCTAGAGTGGGGCACGAGCGATCCCGCCCGAACCGTCGGACCCGACGCCTCGCCCGATGTGATCGGCGTCGGCGGCATCCCGCTCATCCGCTACACCACACCCGAGCGCTTCGACGAGATCCTCGCCTACGCCCGCTCCATCGGCGTTTCCGTGGGCAACACCCACAGCTACCACCTCACCGCCACCACGCCCGAAGGCACCGCCGCCCGCATCGCCCTCAAGCACGAGGTCGATCCCCGCGGCCTCATGAACCCCGGCAAGATGCACACGTTTCCGCTCAACCCCTTCGCCGCCGCCTCGTAGTTTCCGCAAAGGTGGGGCCGGCTCTCCGAGCCGGCCTCTCGGCGCACCGATTCTCCTGCTCCCCAAGATCACTCGGTCATGTCCCCTCGCCCGCTCTGTGTCCCCTTCCGAACTTCAGCGTTCAACGTTAAACGTTAAAAGTTAAACGTTCCTCCCTTCCGCCCCACCGCCATCGCCGGATTCCACCCCACCCCATTACTACCCCCGCCGTCAGCACCTTCGGCATCGGCCATCAGATGAAAATTTACTGGAACGGCCGCGACCACGGCGCGCCCGCCCTGCCCGTTTCCATCGAAAATCTCCGCGCCCGCGCCCAAGCCGCGCTCACGCCCGAGGCCTACGCCTACATCGGCGGAGCCGGCCTCGAGGAAACCGTCGCCGCCAACCGCGCCGATTTCTCCGCCTGGCGCATCGTGCCGCGGATGCTCACCGACATCTCCACGCGGTCCCTCGCCGCGACGATCCACGGCCAGCCCGCCGCCGCGCCCCTCATCGTCGCGCCCATCGGGCTCCACGAGCTCTATCATCCCGAGGGCGAACTCCCCGCCGCCCGCGCCGCCGCCGCGCGGAAAATCCCCTTCACCCTCAGTTGCCAATCCTCGCGCACGATCGAGGACGTCGCCGCCGCGATGGGCGACGCCCCGCGCTTCTTCCAACTCTACTGGAGCCGCGACCGCGACCTCACGTGCAGCTTCATCCGCCGCGCCGAGGCCGCCGGTTTTTCCGCGCTCGTCGTCACCCTCGACACCCGCCTCCTCGGCTGGCGCCCGCGCGACCTCGATCTCGGCCACAACCCGTTTCTCCTCGGCAAGGGCCAGGCCAACTACACCAGCGACCCCGTCTTCCGCGCCGCCCTCGCGCGCCCGCCCGAAGAAGACCGCCTCACCGCCGTGAAACATTTTCTCACAGTGTTTAACGACCTCACGATCACCTGGGCCGACCTCGCCTGGCTGCGCGCGCAGACGAAACTCCCCATCACGCTAAAAGGAATCCTCCACCCCGACGACGCCCGCCGCGCCGTCGCCAGCGGCGTGCAAGGTCTGATCGTCTCCAACCACGGCGGCCGCCAAGTCGATGGCAGCATCTCCGCCATCGCCGCGCTCCCCGCTATCGTCGACGCCGTCGGCGGCCAGCTCGAGATCGGCTTCGACAGCGGCATCCGCTCCGGCGCCGACGCCGTGAAAGCCCTCGCCCTCGGCGCGCGCTACGTCGGCCTCGGCCGCCCCTGCGTCTATGGCCTCGCCGCCGGCGGCGAAGACGGCGTCGGCTGGGTCTTGGACAACTTCGCCGCCGAGCTCGACCTCACCATGGCTCTCTCCGGCCACACCTCGCCCGCACAGCTCTTGCGCGACCTCCTCGTCAGAGGGTAGCTCGCTCGGGGTAGCGTCGGGACCGGGCCCGACGAGTTTTGATATCCACCACGCCAAGGCGCGCCCGGAGGTCGCCGCCCCACCCGCCGCGCTGTCGCCCGCCCCTCAGCAGCTCACATTTTTTCCCTCGCTGCCGAAATGCTTCATGCGCTCCTCGGGTGTCGTCTTGGTAATTCCGTCGGGAGCGTAATGATACTGCAGCGCGCGGCGGCGATTCGCCGAGGAATTGTGCGGCGTGCCGTGCGGCAGCAGCCCGTCAAATAACAGCAAGCCGCCGGGCGGCAACGGTGCCGCCACCGAGCGCGTGCCCATGATGACGTTGTCGCAGATCTGCCAGTCGCGGCGTTGAAAGTGGACAATCGGCCCCTCGCGATGCCGGCCCGGGAGCAGTTGCATACAGCCGTTCTCGATCGTCGCCGCATCGAGCGCGATCCATACGCCGAGCACCGGCGTGCCGAGCGGATAATCGAAATACGCGTGGTCCTGGTGCCACGGTTTCTCACGGCCGAGACGCGGCGGTTTTACCAGCGCCATGTCTTGAAACATATACGGCTCGTTGTCGCCGATCAGCTTTTTCGCCACCGCCAGCAGCTTGACGTGGTGCGAGATCGCCTTCAGCCGCGGCTCAAAATCGACGAAGTGCCACGCCTTGCGCACCGCATCTTGGCGCTGCTCGGGACTGAGCGAGGGCAAGATCGTCTTCGCCGCCGCCTCAAACGTGATGCCGTGAAACTCCGGGTTCTTCCCCATGATCAGGTCAACGAGACCCGCGAGCGCGGCGTCCACCTCCGCCGGCGTGAACGCCTCCCGCACCGCGATGTAGCCGTGCTCCCGGTAGAACGCGATTTCGCGCGGGCCGATATCGTCGAGCGTGGCGACGTAGGGCACGGTGCCCTCCAACAGCTGGTAGAGCTCGGGCGCGTGCAGATCGGCGCCGAGGTCGAATTCCGGGGCGGGGACAGTGGGTGTGGCGGTGGACATGAGGAAAAGGTTAGGGGGTTGGGGATTAAACTAATCCGCGCTTAATCTACCGCACACAGCCGCTTCTTGCCATGAAGCCGTCCGGCATCTTTTTGTCCTTATCCGCTCTCCGCCATGGTCACCCCACCCACCAGCTACCGCGTGCGCCTCGCCTCTCATTGTAATCGCGTGCGCTGCGAACCGGGCTGGCACCTCGGCCCGGAATGGGCGCCGCGCCTGCGTGACTACGATCTCTGGTTCGTCAGCGCGGGACGCGGGCAGATGACTACGCATGACGGCGAAGTCGCGCTCACCCCGGGCCTGGGCCTGTGGATGCGGCCGGGCCGTCGCTATGAGGCGACGCACGATCCCGCCACCCCGCTCGTCGTAAATGTCTTTCACTTCACGCTGCTCGCCCCACCGCGCGGCTTCACTCCGCCGGTCGAAGTGCTCCGCACCGCGCACCCGGATTTTGTCGAGGCCATGATGCGCCGCATCCTCGCGCTCCATGCGAAGCCGGGCCCAACCGCGCGTGCGTCTGCCGAGGCGTTGTTCGGCGCGCTCCTTGGCGAACTCGTGCGCGAGACCACCGCCCGCTCCGCCGACCCGGCCGAAGCGGGCCTCGACCGCCATCACCGCGAGATCATGCAGCGCCTCGCCGCCGAGATCCGCGAACACCCCGGCGGCGCGCGCACGGTCGCCGACCTCGCGAAATCCGCGGGCTACAGCGTCGATCACTTCTCACGCGTGTTTGAAAAAATCACCGGTCAACGCCCGCAGGAATGCGTGATCGCCGCCCGCCTCGCCCGCGCCCGCCAACTCCTCGCCGAGACCGGACTCACGATCAGCGAAATCGCCGAAGCCCTCGGCTTCCGCGATGTGTTCTTCTTCTCCCGCCAATTCACCCAACGCACCGGCCAGACTCCGACTGCCTACCGCTCCGCTCTCTCGCGACCGAGTGTGCTCTGAGTTCACGACCCCGCCGCGCACTGGCGGCGCCCCTTACTCAATCTCGTAAAATAGGGCGATGGACTTTCCGGAGTAGGGCGG
>JANXLP010000061.1 GCA_025355125.1 Opitutaceae bacterium
CGCCGCCGGGGCGGGCGAAGGAGCCTTCGTCGTCCATGCCACCGCGACCGCCGCCGAAGAAGGATTCGAAAAATTCGCTGTAGCCGGTGCCGCCGAACTCGAAGTCGGGTGCGGCCTGACCTCGACCGGAGGAACGGCGGAAGCCGCGGCCGCCGGACTGCGGGGGCGGAGGATTACCGCCGTCCCAGTTGGGGCCGAGTTCGTCGTAGCGCGGGCGTTTTTCCGGATCGCTGAGGACTTCGTAGGCTTCGTTGATCTCTTTGAACTTCGCCTCGGCGGTCGCTTTGTCCTTGGCGACGTCCGGGTGATAAAGCCGCGCCAGCTTGCGGAAGGCTTTTTTGATTTCGTCGGCGGAGGCGGTGCGAGCGACGTTGAGCGTTTCGTAGTAGTCCTTGAATTTCACGGCCATGGTTAAAGGGAAACGATCACGGCGGCTTCGGGCCAAAGCGAGAAACTAGGATGTGTTTTGATACCCGTAAAATATCCCGCCGCCCGCGACCGGAATTGCGTAGCTACGAGTGCGAGCACGTGGCGGATCACCACTCGCTCACGCTCGCAGCCACCTTTGAGACACTCCCTAGAAATGAAGGCGCGCTGGCTACGGCGCTGAGGGTGGGAGCGCGGCACGGTTTTGCCGCGCGCGGTCGAGCAGGGCGGCTTGGGCGGCGGGCACATTGGCCAAGTCGCCGTGCCACGCCTTGAGCGCAGGGTCTTGCAGGGCGCGGCCAAAGGAAAACGTCAGTGGCCACGGCGCGTGGCCGAGGCGATTGATCGCGGCGAGGCGTTGCGTGGCATGGGCGGGAGTTTGTCCGCCGGAGAGAAACACGATTCCAGCCACCGCGGCGGGCACGTTTTGGCGTAGGCACTGGAGCGTGCGCGTGGCGATTTCTTCGTCGGAGACTGGTTGGGGGCAAGCGGCGCCGGGCAGCACCATCGCGGGCTTGAGGAGCATTTCATCCAGACGGACGCGATGGCGGCCGAGGGTTTTAAAAACCATCTCGAGGGTCGCGGTCATCACTTCGGCGGTGCGGTCGATGGCGTGGTCGCCGTCCATGAGCACCTCGGGCTCGACGATGGGCACGAGGCCGGCTTCCTGGCTGAGGGCGGCACACATCGCGAGGGCGTGGGCGTTGGCTTCGATGCAGGTGGCGGTGGGCAGGCCGTCTTTGATTTTGAGGACCGCGCGCCATTTCGTAAATCGCGCGCCGAGTCCGGAGTATTCCCGGAGGCGCTCGCGCAAGCCGTCGAGGCCCTGCGTGATGGTTTCGCCGGGGAAATTGGCCAGCTCGGTCGTGCCGAGATCGACCTTGATGCCGGGTAGGATGCCCTGACTCAGGAGGAGTTCGACGAAGCTCGGGCCAGCGGTGGATTTCTGGCGCAGCGTTTCATCGAACAAAATGGCGCCGCTGATGGAGTCGCCCAGAGACGGAGTGCTGAAAAGCAGTTCACGGTAGGCGCGACGGTTGGCTTCCGTGGAGGCGATTTCGAGGGCGGCGAAGCGTTTGCCGATGGTGGGGAAACTTTCGTCGGCGGCGAGGATGCCCTTGCCGGGAGCGACGAGGACACGGGCGGTTTGAGCGAGAGGAGAAGAGTTCGTGAGCATCGGTGCGCTTGGACCCGGTTTATGCGCGTTGGTATGCTGATTTCTTTGGGAGCGAGGCGGGTCGCTCGGGTCCGGGCCGGCGTGTCAGGGCGAGGCAGCGGGCTGAAATGAGCGGAGGTAATGTCTCATGCCGATTTGGAAGGGCGAGAAACCATAGAGTTTCGCTTCGGCAAAGGCGCGGTCGAAGGTCCAGCCGTCGTGCTGCATCCGGTAGCAGGCGATGAGGGTGCCGGTGCGGTCGGCGCCGTGTTCGCAATGGATGAAGACGGGCGGAGGCGAGGCGGCGATGAGCGCGAGGATGCGGGCGACTTGGGCGTCGGTCGGCGCGCGGAGGGCTGGCAGCGGCACGGAGACATAGCCGAGGGCGAGGGCGTGCGCGGAGGAGGCTTCGTCGGGCCAGGTGTCGGAGGGTTGGCGGAAGTTGATGATCGTGCGGACGCCGAGGTCTCGAAGGTGCGCGAGGCCGGCGGCGTCGGGTTGGGCTCCGCGGTAGAGGGTGGCGTTGACGCGGCCGAAATTGGGGACGCCTGCGGAGGCGGGCACACCGCGCGGAGCGAAGAGGCATCCGGAGGCCAGCAGCACGCCGAGCAGGGCGGTGAAGCGCAGGGCGAGACGCGGGGCGAGCATGGGAGAGTAAACCGGCGCACGCACCGGCAGCGCGAGTCTCGAAGCGCGGCGCCTCGTGGTGGGGATGATGATCGGGATGGGAAGGCCCCCCCCGAGGACGGACTGTAGCCGCGGGAACCAACTGAGATCACGGTGGAGATGCAGTGAGGCGCGAAGGAAGCGCGCGGTCCGATGGAAACTAGGCGAGACCCACCACCGTTTTCACGTTTAAGAACGCGCGCAGCCCGTGGGAACCCAGTTCACGACCCATGCCGCTGTCTTTCATCCTGCCGAAGGGCAAACTGGGATCCGACCGGGCGCGGGTGTTGATGGCTACGAAGCCGGCCTCCAACTGCGGGATGATCGCGCGGGCGCGGCACCGGCTGCGCGTGAAAACGGCCGCCCCCAGGCCGTAGCGCGTGGCGTTGGCCAGACGGACGGCATCGGCATCGTCGCGGGCGACGAGAATCGCGGCGGCGGGACCGAACAGTTCTTCGTCGGCCGCGGGCATGCCGGGTCGCACATTCGCCAGCAGGGTCGTGGCGTAAAAGTAACCCCGCGTGCCCAAGGGCTCTCCGCCGAGAAGGAGGCGGGCGCCCTGCCGCACGCTGGCGGTCACCTGCCGGTGAAGGTTGGCGCGCAGATCGGCCCGGGCGAGGGGGCCGATATCGTTGG
>JANXLP010000078.1 GCA_025355125.1 Opitutaceae bacterium
CGGAGCGAACTCACGCGCTCCAGCTCCAGCGCCACCGAGTAATTGTGCGCGACGAAGCGCAGGAATTCCTTCCGGCGGATGGAGAGGCTGCGCGCGCCCTCGTTGGCCATCACGCGCGCCGTGGCGTTGCTATTCTGCAGCAGACCGATCTCGCCGAAAAAACTGCCGACGCGCACAAGATCACGCTGGCGCCCGGCTTTTAGAATCCGCGCCGTGCCCTCAAGCATGATGTAGAAATTCTCGCTGAAGTAACCCTCCTCCAGAATGATTTCACCGGCCTTGTAATTGGTGATATTGGCGAGTTCGGCGAAACGCTGGATCGCCTGCACATGCCAGTTTTGGCAGAGCTTAATCCGTGTGAGAAAGGGCAACTTCTGGACTTGATTGGCCAGCACACTGCGGGCCGTGCGCGCGACGATCAACTCCGCCGCCTGCGCCCACTCGATCTGCAGCAGGACTACGGGAGTGAGCGTGCGGTAGAGAAATTCCGGATACTCGGGATCGCCGACCGCGTGCAGGCCCACGATGTCGTCCTCGTCGAGCACCTGCACCAACGTGCGCCGGCCCGTGGGCAACTTCCGATAAACTCCCACCTGGCCGGATAAAATCAGCGACACCCGTTCGATGGGCGCGCCGAAGTCGTGCAACGTTTTCCACGCGCCCACGCGATGGGGTTTCAGCGACTCGGCGAGCGTCTGCTGCACCGGCGGCGGCAGGAGCCGGAGCAGTGTCGAGCGACGCACCGCGCGCATCCGGTCGGCTGCTTCCGCGGGATGGACTTTGCGGCTGAACCAGCGTCCCCACCAGATCCGCAACGTCTCGCGCCGGGCCAGCGCGCGCTCACTCGCAAAAAGATAAAATTCCGAACCCGCGTAAACGATTCCCAGCAGCAGCAGCGAGCCCGCGATCGCAACTCCCAACCGTGGTCCCTGCACTTTCCAAAACGCCAGTGTCCACGGCGGCACCTCCGTGAGCACGCCTACGAAGTAGCCGAACACCAGCGTCCACACCACGCCGTAACCGATCTCCGCCCACGTCGCACGGTTGTTGATACCAGCGCGCAGCAGTCGCCAGCGTGATCGCGCCGTGCGATTCGGCGGAAACAAATACGCGTGGCCGGTATCGCTCACTCGCTTCTCGGCGCGCGCGCGGATCAGGCGGTTGATCGCGCCGCCCAGGACCGGCCGCAACAGCACGAGCAATCCGACCAGCGGCAACAGGCTCCACTCCGGCCGCGTCCACGTCAGCATACCCGCCGCCGAGGCCATCACCGCCAGCGGCGCGAGCGCCACCGCCGTTTGCTCGCCGGGCTGCAACATGCACGCATCGGTCGTCCGGATGAGCCAGCCGTGCTCGATGTAAATTTCACCGCCGCCGCCGCGAAGGAGCGAAGCCGACAGCGCCGCACCAAGAACCCACGCCACCCCCAACACTGCGCCGCCCGCGAGCACATCCCAAATGCCCGCCGGCAGGGCCGGATGCAGCGCCACCGTAAATCCAAAACCCGCCGCCAAGAGTATCCACAGCGGCATGCGCAACCGCGTCGGGCTGAGCGCCAGCACCCAGTTGGCCGCCGTCACCGTCTCCGCGGTCCGACCCGGCGCGACCAGGACGCGCGCGCGCACGGCCTTCAGGATCAGTTCGTAAAATTCTCCGAGCGCCGGACAGAGCCGCTCGTCGATGATCGTCTCGAGCACCTGCGGTGCTGTGCGCGGTTCGGCGAAGCGCGTGAGCACGTGCCACTCGGAGGGCGTCAGCGAGAGATACGTCCGCTCGGCGGCATTCTTGACGAGCATCACTCCGCCCCACGGATTGCTCCGTTCGAGTTGCGGTGCGAGCTGCCAGACATTCGCCGTGAGCGTGAGATTGATTTCCATGTCTATCGTCGCACTCAGGCCTTGTTGCCCCTGAATTCGGCCCGTGCGGCCTCGATCAGCTCGACCACCTGCGCGATGCGAAACGGCTTGGTCAGAAAGATCACTTCCCTCAGATCAGCCGGCCAAAAGGAATCGTCGCTCAAATGCCCGCTCATCAGGGCAATCTTGGTGCGCCGCAATCGGTCCTGAAGTTTGCGCGCCAGCGTGAGCCCATCCACGCCGCCCGGCATCATCACGTCCATCACGACCAGCAACGGATCAGTCGCTCGCGCCGCCAAAACATCCAACGCAGCCTGCCCATTCGCCGCACTGACCACCTCAAGGACATCGCTTTCGAGCCCCGAAGTGAGGAATTCGCAGATGCGCTCTTCATCATCCACCACGAGGATCCAATCCCGGTTAAGGGCGTGAGAGGGATTTGTGGGAGGGATGTTCATAAGAGTAGATTGGACAAGGTTTCACGCAAAATGTAACCCTAAAACTAGGTAATTCACCCTATTTTAATGTAACTTATCGGCACCGAACGCCGAAAGTTGAGTTTAATTGCGTGTCTGACGCGCTTTAAGGCAGATAGGGTGCCAAAAACCGCGCGGCCGCACGTGAATCCTCACCCAGCTCCGTAGCTGCGTCTTCATCCTCGTCTTCCTCCCGCCTTCGCCCCCTGCTCCGCGTCCCGCTTCCGGGCACCTCATGGACACGTTTATCTACGGCATCGATTTCGGCACCAGCAATTCGGCAGTCACGATCTGGAACGCCACCACGCGCACCCTCGTCCGCGACCCGCGCATCGCCGGCGTGGACGCGACGCTGCTCTATTTCCCCGCCACCACCACGCGCGTCGCCCCCGTCATCGGCAACGCCGCCAAGCTCCGCTACGTCGAGGACGAGATGCGCGGCCGCTTCTTCCAGGCGATCAAGACCATCCTCCCCTTCGAGTCCTTCACCGGCACGGTCGTCAACAACCAGACCTACCTCATCGAGGACCTCATCGCGCTCTTCCTCCGCAACCTCAAGGCCCGCGCCGACGCGGTCACCGGCCAGGACGTGAAACGCGTGGTCATGGGTCGCCCCGCCGTGTTCTCCGTCGATCCCGCCGAAGACCAGCTCGCCGAGGAACGCCTCCACCGCGCCGCGATGATTTCCGGCTTCACCGAAATCCATTTCCAATACGAGCCCATCGCCGCCGCCTTCGCCTACGAGTCGCGCATCACGAAACCCGAACGCGTGCTCGTCGGCGACTTCGGTGGCGGCACTTCCGATTTCACCGTCGTCCAACTCGACCCCGCGCGTCAGGGCCTCACCGACCGCATGGCCGACATCCTCGCCACCGGCGGCCTCCCCATCGCCGGCAACAAATACGACGCCGCCACCATGTGGCACAAAGTCACCCCGCTTTTCGGCCGCGGCGCCACCTACGACAGTTGGGGCAAACAGATCGAAGTCCCCGACTCCCTCTACCGCACCATCTGCCAGTGGGACCAAATCGTCTTCCTCCGAAACGCCAAAAAAATGGACCTCCTCTGGCGCCTCGTCGGCCTCTCCAACGACCCGCCCGCCTTCGAACGCTTCCAAGCCCTCATCACGGAAAACCAAGGCTTCGCGCTCTTCCAAGTCATCGAAGCCGCCAAGATCGAGCTTACTTCGAAAATCACCGCGCCCCTCACGTTCACCCACCCGCGCATCCCCATCGACCTCCGCCTCACCCGCAGCGAGTTCAACCAAAACTCCGCCGACCTTACCGCCACGATCACCGGCTACCTCGACACCTTCCTCGCCGATTCGCAGATCACCCCCGCGAGCATCGAGACCGTCTTTCTCACGGGCGGCACCTCACTCCTCCCCCAACTGCGCCAGGAATTCATCACCCGCTTCGGCCAGGAAAAAATCCGCGACGGCCAGGAATTCACGAGCGTCGCCGACGGCCTCGCCCTCAGCGCGCCGCTGTTTTTTCCGGACCTGCATCGGTAACGCTAAAACCCACCGTAGGGCGTCCGTCTCGCGGACGCCGCTCGCACCGAGGCCCTCGCACCAGGCGTCCGCCAGCCGGACGCCCTACCCGCGCGAATGACCGATTTTGCGCGTAACGTAAGTTACGCCCATGGGTAGCGGCGAGCACCAGCAAGCCGGAGCATACTTCGTTTTTTCACCGTCGCACCCGACCCGCCGGGCTTGGCGTCCGCGCCATACCCGTTACCGTTTACCGCATGAGCACCGTGACTGAAATCGAAGCCGCGATCAAAAAACTTCCGCCGCCCGAGCAGCGCGAACTCGCCGACCGGTTAAACTCCCGACTGCTCGAGGAAACGCCGGAAATGCTTATGGCCCTCGATGCAGGCATTCGTTCGCTGGAAACCGAGCCCAAGGTTCCATTGGCAGACGTCCGCCGGAAAATCTCGGCATGGGCTACCACGTAATCCTCGCCGCCCAAGCGGATCGCGACTTGGAGCGGATCGTGAGATTCCTCGCGTAGAAAAATCCGGCGGCGGCCGAGCGACTCGGCCACGCTCTGCTCGACGCCGCCCTCGCCCTCACGCACCTCCCCGCTCGCGGTGTGCCCGTGAGCGGTCGGCCGGGCCTATCGGCGCATCCTGCATCGTCCGTGGTTTTTGATCTACTATCGCAGCGATGAGACGCAGCGCCTGATCGAGGTCGCGCGCATTTGGGATGCGCGCCTGAATCCCACCGACTTGGCCCTGCCCTGAGCCCAATGCGGTCGATCAAAACGTAGCGTCCCCCTAACGCTCGCGGGCGTGACCACCTCAATCGGACACTCCTGCCGGTCCCTATGAAAACGACCACCACCCTCAAATTCTCCAGCTTGCCCAAGACCTACAACGGCCTGGTTGCCCTGAAAGTGCCCCGGCCCATCCACGACCGCACCGCCTATGACAACGCCGTGGAAATCGTCCACGCACTTGCCGACTTCAAACTTAACCGCGACCAGGAAGACTACCTCGAACTCATGGCCAAGCTCGTCGAGGACTACGAACGCGCGACGCTCGCGGAGCCTGCACCAGTCAGCAGCATCGACACGGTAAAATTTCTTTGGCCGACAATGGCCTGACCGGAGATGACCTCGCTCGCATCATTGGGGTGGATCGCTCCATCGCCTACCGCATCCTCAAAGGCACCCGCAACCTCACCGCCGATCACATCAAAAAACTAGCCCCGCGTTTCACCGTGAGCGCCGATCTGCTGCTGGCGTGAAGTCGGCGGAGGCCCGTTTGAGTGTGGGAGCGAGCTTGCTCGCGACTTCCGGCATCGAGACCGTCTCCCTCACCGTGGTCACCTCGCTCATCCACAAACTCCGCCTGGAATTCATCACCCGTTTCGGCCAGGAAAAAATCCGCGACGGCCAGGAATTCACGGGCGTCGCCGACGGCCTCGCCCTCGGCGCGCCACTGTTTTTCCCGGAGCTGCACCGATAGCTCACGTCCTCGCGCTTTTGCCAAGGGCAGCGCCCGGGCCCGCGGGGAACAAAAACGCGATTTTCTCCGCCGTGTGATCGAGTAAGCTCAACGCCTGCCCCGGATCGGTAAGAAATCGGCCGTCGGGATGGCTGGCCGCGTTGCGGAGTTTCCGCGCTGCGTCCCAAGCCGTCTCGTCCGCCGCCGGAACAATTCCACGCTGAATAAGGAGCCGAAGATTTTGGTGAAAATTTTCTTTCGACCCGCCGCTCGTCTCAGCCCGTAGACGGACCGCGAGTTCCAGCGTGCGGATGCAGCTCTCGAAACCTAGCGTCGCCAGCGGATAAAAGAAGCACGCATAGGCCATTGCGCCGCGACTCATCTCGAAATGGGCGACGATTTCGTTAGGGACGTGCCCACCGAGCTGCGGCCCCGCAAACGCCTGTGCTCAGGCTTCGGGCGAGCGCTGAAACTCAAGAAACCGGGGCTCCTCGATTTCGAGCCAACGCGCAGGGCTGAAAGCATAAAGTCCCGTCGCTGCGTCGTAGTCAGCAGCCATGGCGCTACGGAGTGTAGGTCCCTCGTTTCTCGCCCCGGTGGGCGCGGCCGAGGACAACGAGGGCGGAGAGGATTTCCGCGACAGCTTCCTTTTTCGCGCGGGCGAAAATTGCGGCAATGTCCGTGGCTGACACCGGTAGAGGTGCTGTGCGCAAAGCCGCAGCAACGGCTTCGACTTGAGCAGGGCGGTCTTTCGGCCAAGTAAGCTTGGCTCGGGTCCGCTTGGGGGCGGCGATCTCAGGTTTGGCGGTCTTACGTGGCTTGGCGGGGCGCGTCGTGAGCGTGAGGTTGCCTTGCGTGGCGGCTTGGAATTCGGGGCGGAGCCAGCGGATTTGGCCACGGGCTTCTTCGGCGACGCGGGTGGCGTTGAGGGCCACGATGCGTTCGAGGATTTCTTCGTCGGTCAGGTTGGCGGGCCAGCCATAAGCGGCGGCGACAGCGGCATCGAGTTCATCGTGGAGGTGGCGGAGCGTAGAGACGAGGGCGACGTCGTGCAGGTGCTTTTCGGCGGTGGTGAGTGCGATTCCGGCGCGCAGCTTCACAAGAACGTTGTAGATATCGGTGAGGCCGGCGCCGTGTTGGCTTTGCGCGCGCTTGCGGTGGGCGTCGATTTCTTCGGCCAGGGTGCGGATGCGGGCGGCCTGTTTGTCGTTGGCGACTGGGAACGGAAAGGGATCAAAGCAGCGGGTGGCTTGGTAACGCGGATCGTTCCCCATGCCCATGCGAC
>JANXLP010000080.1 GCA_025355125.1 Opitutaceae bacterium
CGCCGCCGGGATTTTCACGCGCCCATCTGCCTGGAGATTATTTTCCAACAGCGCGGCCAGCACGCGCGGCACCGCCAAACCCGAGCCGTTGATCGTATGAACCAGCTCCGGTTTTCCGCTCTCTTTTCCACGGAAACGGATCTGCGCCCGCCGCGCCTGGAATGCCTCGAAATTCGAGCAGCTCGAAACTTCGAGCCAGCGCTTTTGTCCCGCTGACCAGACCTCGAGATCGTATTTCTTCGCCTGTGCAAACCCCACGTCGCCGCCGCACATCAGGAGCACGCGATAGGGCAATTCCAGCTTCTGCAACAGCCGCTCCGCATCGCCGCGCAGTTTATCCAACTCATCGTAGCTCGTCGCCGGATGCACCCACTTCAGCAGCTCGACTTTGTCGAACTGATGTAGCCGGTTCAGCCCGCGCACATCCTTGCCGTAGCTGCCCGCCTCGCGACGGAAGCAGGGCGTGTAAGCGCAGCGATAAATCGGTAGCGCACTTTCCTCGACGATCTCATCACGGAAGAAATTCGTCAGCGGCACCTCTGCCGTCGGCACCGCATAAAGCGGATCCGAGGTCTCATACATCTGCCCTTCCTTGTCGGGCAACTGTCCCGTCGCCGTCGCACTCGCCGCGTTCACAAAAATCGGCGGCGAGACCTCCGTGTAGCCGACCTTGGCATTCTCATCCAAAAAGAAGTGCAGCAACGCCCGCACGATCCGCGCCCCGTCCCCCACGTAAAACGGAAAACCCGCCCCCGTGACCTTGGCCCCGCGCGCGAAATCAAAGAGTTTGTCGAAGCCGGCAATTTCCCAGTGGGGCAGCGCATGCGTCGACACCGCCGTCACATCGCCGTTCGTCGCAAACGTGACGTTATCCTCGGGCGTGCGCCCCTCCGGCACACTCGCGTGCGGCAGATTCGGCAGCGACAGCATCGCCTGACGAAATTTCTCCTCTGTCTCCTTCAAAACCAACTCGCGCTCCTTCACCTGCACCGAAACCGCTTTCATCTCCTGCACCTTCGAAATGAACTCCGGGGAGCCCTTCGGCAGCGCGGCCATCGCCGTGTTTGCCGCCTTCTGCGTGCCGCGCAACTGCTCAACCTCTTGCAATTGCACCCGCCAAGCGGTGTCGGTCGCCAGCACCGCATCAAGATCGACCGTCAGGTGTTTCTTGGCCAGCGCAGCGCGGACGAGATCAGGATTTTCGCGAATCAGTTTGGGATCGAGCATCGGGGGAAAATTTTAGCTGACGTTACCGTGTGAAGCGGGCGCGGGCGCGTTCCAGCTTGGCGTAAACATCCTTGGCCGGGAGTAATTTCAAATCTCCGACCGGCGCCTGGATCACAAAATTCGTCGGACCGTTCAACGGATACGGCCCAAAAAGCCGCGGGTCAGTCGGCCCGAAAATGCCAAACGTCCGCACGCCCTGCGCCGCCGCGAGATGCATCGGACCACTATCATTCGTGATTACCCAGTCCGCGCGCCGGATCAGCGCCGGCAGCGATACGAGGCTAGTGTTGCCTGTAAGATTCAAAAATTGCGACGCCGAAAACGAATTCCGATCCGGCAGATAATTACTGCCCGCCCACACCACTTTGCGCGAACGGTCCTCCTTCAGAATCATCTCCGTGAGTTGCTTGAACCCGCCCCAACGCTTCTCCACCCGCCGGCTGTCGGGAAACATCAGGATCGGTTTCGCCCCGCCACGCCCGTCGGCGAATTTCAAATTCAGGCTCTCCGCCTCGCGAAATTTTACCGTGCCGCGCAGCACCGGCTCCACGCCGAGCACAGGACAAAATTGCAGCAGGATATCGATCGCGTGGCTGCGCCGACCATCGGACGGCAGCGGGACTTTCTGATCGTAAAAAATTCCCGCCATCTCCCGCGCATCCGTGCGCCCCACTTTTTTCTTCGCGAGCACCCGCGACGTCATGAGGCCTGTGCGGAGCAGACCCTGAAAGTCGAAAACGTAGTCGAACTTGGTCTTTCGCACCTCGCTCATCAGCTTGAGAAACGCCTTCGCGCCACCCGCCCGCTCAAAGATATAGACGTTGTCCACCGCCTCGCACACGCGCACGAGCGGCGCGAACATCTCGCGGACGATCCACGAAATCCGCAGGTCGGCGCACTGCGTTTTCAGCGTCGTGGCGACCTGTAGGCCGTGCACGATGTCGCCGAGCGAGGAAGGCTTGATGATGAGGAGTTCGGTCATGCGTAATGCGACGGCCAAAAGAGAATCTGCTTTTAACCGCGTGAGGGTTACGTTTGATGGCTTTTCCCCGCTAAAATCAAAGCCAAATCCCGCACGCGTGCTCACTCTCTCGCTCAAGACTCTCGGTTGGCTCCTCGCCCATACCCCTGAGCCACTCTTGCGCCTGCTCGCCGCCGCCATCGGGGACGCGCTCTATTTCGGCATTCCACGCCGGCGCCGTCTCGCCCTCTCCAACCTCGATCACGCGTTCCCCGAAAGATCCCCTGCGTGGCAACGCGCCACCGCTCGCGCCAGCTTCCGCCGTCTCATCGAGACCGGCCTCCTCTCCCTCGCCACTCCGTTTCTCAGCGAGCCTCGCCTCCGCACCATCATCTCCGTCTCGCCCGCCATGCTGGCCGCCTACGCCCGTCATCAGCGCGATCCCGCCGCCACCCTCATCTGCTCACCCCACATCGCCTACTGGGAAGTTCAGACCGCCCAACCTCTCGTCGTCCCCGGCCCGTTTCCCGAGTTCGGCATCATCTTCCGCCCCCTCGATAATCCCACTGCCAACGCCTTCGTCGTAAAATCCCGCGAACGCTTCGGCATGAAGCTTCTTTCCCGCAAAGAAGGCTTCGCCGAAGCTCTCAAAATTCTTCGCCGCAAGGGCTTCGTCGGCGTCCTTTTCGACCAAAACGCCGGCCTTCAAGGCGCCCTCACCACGCTCTTCGGTCGCGTCTGCTCGACCACCGAACTCCCCGGCCTCATGGCCGAAAAATTCTCCGCCCGCGTTTATGGCATCTACCCGCGCCGCCACGCCTTCTGGCGGGTCGAGGTCGATTGCACGCTCGTCGCTCACGACAACACTACCACCGGCGTCACCCTCGCCCTCAACCGCTGGCTGGAAACCCTCCTCACCGCCGACGACAATCTCTGCGCCTCCTGGCTCTGGTCCCACGACCGCTGGCGCAACCAGGACATGCCCGGGAAACGTTTCCACCTCGCCGCCAAACGCGACCTCCTCCCCCAAGACCTCGCCGCCCGTTCTCTCCCCACGCTACCCCGCCGCACGCGTCTCTTCATCCGCATCCCCAACTGGCTCGGCGACGTCGTCATGGCGCTCCCGCTCCTCCGCGCCCTCCGAACCTCACGCCCCGACGCCGAGATCACTCTCTTCGCCGCACCCGCCCTCCTTCCGCTCCTCCGCGACTGGGCCGTCGCCGATCACCTCGAACCGCTCCCACCGCGCGGCGTCGGCTATTTCCTCCACTTCTGGCGCCTGCGTTCGCGCTACCCCGACGTCTATCTCCTCTTCACCAATTCATTTCGCGGCGATCTCGAAGCCTGGCTCTCCGGCAGTCCGCAACGCTTCGGCCTGATCCGTCCCGGCCGCTCACGCCCGCTCCTCACGCACGCCTACCGATCACCCGCCGACTTCGACGAACGCACCCATCACCAACTCGAACTCTGGGAAAATTTCCTCCGCCACTTCGGCCTCACCGTCGCCCCCGACCGAACTCCGTTCCAATCGAAAATCGAAAATCGAAAATCAAAAATCGCCTTAATCCCCGGCTCCGAAAACACCCCCGCCAAACGTTGGCCCGTCGCCCACTGGCGCACCCTCATCACCGGCCTGCCCCACGAATCGTTCGTCCTCTTCGGCACCCCCCGCGACGCCACCCTCACCGCCGAGATCGCCGCCGGCTTCGATCCCGCCCGCGTCACCGACCTCGCCGGCCGCACCGATCTGCCCACCTACGTCGCCCACCTCCGCGCCAGCCGCCTCCTCGTGACCAACGACACCGGCGGCATGCATCTCGCTAACGCCCTCGGCGTGCCCCTCATCGCCCTCTTCGGTCCCACCAACCCCATCCGCACCGGCCCCGTCTTCACTTCACCTGCGCACATCCTACAACCACCCGGTTGTCCTCCCACCGGCGGTGGCCACCTAATCGACCTCTCCCCTAAGACCGTGATCATCACAGTTCGCAGCCTCCTTGCTCCCACCGCCATTTCTGTCTGATTCCGCTCACCCGCCACTTAGCCACCCGCCACTCCCCTCCCGTGCCTCTCCTGTCCGTCACCGATCTCCGCACTCACTTCTACACGCGCAACGGCATCTACCGCGCCGTCGATGGTGTCAGTTTCAGCGTCGAGCGCGGCGAGACCCTCGGCATCGTCGGCGAATCCGGCTCCGGCAAATCCGTCACCTGCTACTCCATCATGGGGCTCATCCCGCAGCCCCCCGGCCGCATCGTCAGCGGCACCGCCATGTTCGACGGCGTCGATCTCCTCCACTGCACGCCCAAGCAGGCCCGCTCCATCCGCGGCAAACGCGTCGCGATGATCTTCCAAGACCCGATGACGTCGCTCAATCCCTTCCTGCGCGTCAGCGAGCAGATCATCGAGCCGCTCCTCATCCACGAAAAAATCTCCCGCCGCGATGCGCTCACCCGCGCCCTCGCCATGCTCGAAGCCGTCGGCATCAACGACGCCGCCAAACGCATCCATTTCTACCCGCACGAATTCTCCGGCGGCATGAGGCAACGCGTGATGATCGCCATGGCCCTCATCACGAAACCCGAACTCCTCATCGCCGACGAACCCACCACTGCCCTCGACGTCACCGTGCAGGCACAGATTCTGGAGCTCATCAAAAAAATGCAGAAGGAACTCGGCATGGCCGTCGTGTTCATCACCCACGATCTCGGTGTCGTCTCCGGCCTCTGCGATCGCGTCCAAGTCATGTATGCCGGCCGCATCGTCGAGACCGCCGATACCCGCACGCTCTTCCACGCGCCGCGCCACCCCTACACCCGCGCCCTCCAACGCTCCATCCCCGCCCTCCAGAGCAAAGGCGCCGAACTTTACACCATCCCCGGCCTCCCGCCCGACGTTTCCAAAATCATCCCCGGCTGTTCTTTCGCCCTCCGTTGTGAATTCGCCGCCCAGCGCTGCGCCGCCTCGATGCCGGAACTCGCCCCAGTTTCCCCCACCCACGCCCAAGCCTGCCTCCGCGTCCAAGCCGGCGAACTCTGATCCGACTCTCAACTTTCAACGCTCAACTATCAACTGCGAGCATCGCGAGCCCCATGTCCGACCCCATTCTTCAGCTCACCGACGTCAAAACGCACTTCCCCATCGAGCGCGGTTTTTTCTTCAAGCGCCACGTCGGCACCGTGAAAGCCGTGGACGGTATCAACCTCACCGTCCGCCGTGGCGAAGTCCTCGGCCTCGTCGGCGAGTCCGGCTGCGGCAAGTCCACCCTAGCCCGCACCATCCTCCAACTCGTCCCCACCACCGGCGGCACCGTCGTCCTCAACGGCCGCAACCTCGCCACCGATTCCGCCCGCGAACTCCTCTCCGCCCGTCGCGATTTGCAGATGGTTTTCCAAGACCCCTACGCCTCGCTCAACCCGCGCATGACGGTTTTCGCCACGCTCGCCGAGCCGCTCGCCGTCCACAAAGTTTGCCCCGCCTCCGAGATCCCCGCCCGCGTCGCCGCACTCATGAGCACCGTCGGTCTCGCCCCGCGGTTCATGCAAAAATATCCGCATGAATTCTCCGGCGGCCAACGCCAGCGCATCGCCATCGCGCGTGCGCTCGCCCTCGCGCCAAAGGTCATCGTCGCCGACGAACCCGTCTCCGCCCTCGATGTTTCCATCCAGGCGCAGATTCTGAACCTCCTCGCGCAGCTCACGAAGAAGATGAACCTCACGCTCATCTTCATCGCGCACGACCTCTCCGTCGTGAAACACATCTCCGACCGCGTGGCCGTCATGTATCTCGGGAAAATCGTCGAGCTCGGCCTCGCCACCGATGTGATCGACCACCCGCGTCATCCCTACACCCGCGCCCTCGTCAGCGCGATCCCTACGCCGAACCCCGACATCGAGCGCACCCGCCAGCGCATCGTCCTCGCCGGTGATCCACCCTCGCCGATCAACCCGCCCGCCGGCTGCGCCTTCCACCCCCGCTGCGCCTACGCGCAGGAGCAGTGTAAACTCGCCGCCCCGCCTCTCGTCGCCGACGGCCCGTCCCGCGAAGTCGCCTGCATCCGTCTCCGCGACATCCCCTGAGCATCACTCCGGGTTAACGGCATTTTGCTTTGCTTCACTCCTCTCGCGCCCACTCTGCCACCATGAGCGATGAGAAGCCCCCTCAACCCGACCTGCCGCAATCGGCCGGTCCCGCTCCGTCTCCTGCCCCGGCAGGCACCACCGCAGATGCCGTGACCACGCCCATGTCGCAGCCGACGGTTTCTCCTTTTTCAGATTATCCGCCGGCAAATGCGGCTGCCTCACCGGCCAATCCCGCAGCGACTCCCGCAGATTCTGTCGCTCCGTCTCCCGTCGTCAAAAAAGACATTCCGCTGCCCGACATCGTCCTCGGCGGCCCCGAGCCGTTCAATGCCGAGCGCTCGCCGCTGATCCGCTTCATCAAGCTCTGCACCCTCCTGTTGAAGGCGGGTGTGGCCGTCACCATTCTCGGTTTCATGCTCTATTATTACATGAGCATCGCCAATCCCAACGCCCTCCCGAAATACGATCCCAAGACCGGCGCCGGCGCCACGCCGTTCAAGGAGCTCAATAAGATTCTCGCCATGCCCGCTCAGGTGTTGGGCAAAACCAAAGACGTCGTGGCTTCCAACGACGAACGCGTCGCCGATCTCGACAACGTCATCACCCTTTCCGAGGGCAAAGACGGCAAGACCCGCAACCAAGGCTCCGTTTACGTTCCGCCCGCCGTCTCAGAATCCGCCCCGGCAGAGGCCCCAGCCGAAACTCCTGCGGCCGCGCCACGTGGCGCCATCGGTCAGATCTTCGCCCTCCCCGGTCAAGTCATCGGCCAGACCAAAGCCGTCGTCGAAAAAAACAACGCCCGCAGTGGCGTGCTGGATGGCGTCATTGCCAACCCCGAGGGCATGCAAAAAGGTCCGGCCAGTCGCGCCGGCGCCCAAGCGACCGGCCCTGCCGGGAAAGCGAAACCCGCACCTCCCGCGAAAACATCCGTTAACAGCAAAGACACCGCCGATCTCGCCCAGTCGTTGATCGACTTCAGCCTCGCCCAGCCAACGACTGAAACTGCGACCACAGAAACGCCCGCCCCCGCCGTCACCACCACTTCGGTGTCCTCAACCGCATCACCCCTCCCCGCTCCGCCCGCGACGCCCGCCATCATCTACGAGCAAAAAAAAATCCAGCTCGGCGGAGGCATCACCATCTCCAGCCCCGCTCCGGGCAGCGCCATCGCCGCCAACGAGACCTTCGTCGCCTGGGTCATGAACGTAAAAGTCACCAGCATTTCCCCCGGCTCGCCCGCCCGCGTCGTGCTCAACGATCGACTCGTGCGCGAAGGCGATCCCGTGCATATCCGTCTGGCCATAAATTTCGACGGCATCGACGTCGCCAACCGCCTCATCCTCTTCCGCGACAAATCCGGCGCCACGGTCTCGCGCAGCTACTGAGGAGCGCGACCGCTCACTCCGTCGGCATTCCGATCTGACGCAGCGCCTCGTAAGCCGCGACCCCCGCCGCCGTGCTGAGGTTGAGCGAGCGCAGCGCCGAGTTGGCGTGAGGAATCGTCACCCGCGCGTCCTCCCCGAGTTCCTCGTGCAACCACGCCGGCGCACCCGAGCTTTCATTGCCGAAAACCAACCCGTCGCCATCCGCAAACGCGACATCCCAAAAACTGCGCTTCGTTTTCGTTGTGAGCAACCACAGCCGTTTCGGCGCCACCGCGCTTGCACGAAACGCCTTCCAGTCGGCGTGCTCGTGGACATCCAGCGATTTCCAATAATCCATGCCGGCCCTCCGCAGGTTTCGGTCGTTGATCACGTAGCCCAGCGGATGAATGAGGTGAAGCCGCGACCGCGTGAGCGCGCACATACGGCCGATATTCCCCGTATTTTGGGGGATTTCCGGCTGAAAAAGCACGACGTGAAGCATCGCCCGATCCTCCCTTGTAAATTTTACAACGCAAGCGTCTCGCGGATTGCCTTTCATGGGCGGCTCACCATGGTCGCGGCTACCAGCCCGTGAATTCAGTCCCCCGCAAAACCGTTGTCATCGTGGACGACGAAAAGTCTTACGCCGATCTTCTGGCGCAGCTCCTTAAGGATAATGTGGAGTGCGTCGTGCATGTGTTCTACCGCCCAGCCGATGCGCTTGCCGCCATCCCGGAATTGAAGCCTAGCGTGATCGTTACCGATTACTATATGCCAGAGATCAACGGGCTCGATTTTATCCGCCAGGCCACCGTGTTACTGCCCGAGACCGCCTTTGTGCTGATCACCGGTCACAACATGTCCACCTCGCTCGACGAGCTCGCCAATTTGCCCTCGCTGAAAGGTCACCTCGCCAAGCCGTTTGGCTGGCGCCAGCTGGCCGGTGAAGTCCTCAAAGTCTGGCCAGGCGGCGAGGCCCCCAAGCTGCGCGGCTCGGCCTCACTCAAGGTCTAAGCCGGCGTTGTCCGCGCGCAGCGCGCGAACTTCGCTCGCGATTCCGACCGCGGCAAACGCCGCCGCCATCGCTCCACCCACGCGATTCGCATCCACCTTCGGCGCGACACACAGCACGCTGGAGCCGCTCCCGCTCAACCAACCCGTATAAGCTCCTGCGGTAATTCCCGCCGCGATCGCCCCTGCCGCGCCCGTGATCTTGGGCAACCGGTAAGGCTCATGCATGAAATCTCCGCCGGCCTCGCGCAGCCGCTCAAAGTCACCCGAGGCAAATGCCGCCACGAGGTAGGCCGCACTGTTGATACTCCGCACCGCGTCGAAATACGGCAGCACCGACGGCAGCGCACCCCGCGATTCCTTCGTGAGCAACTCGACGCACGGCGACACGACCACGAAAGCGATTTCCTCCGGCACGTTGAAACGAATCGTATCGCGATAACTGCCCGTCGCCGGGTCGCAGCGCGCGACGCAAAATCCGCCGAGAATTCCCGCGCTCGCATTATCCGGATGTCCTTCGAGCTCCGTCGCCAGCTCCACCAATTGGTGCCGTGAGAGTGCCGTGCCGTGCAGCGCATCTAG
>JANXLP010000143.1 GCA_025355125.1 Opitutaceae bacterium
TCACCGAGAGCCCGATCATGGACCTCGCCCTCGATCGCGACGGCGCGCTCTGGGCCGCCACGCTCGCGGGACCGTTTCAAATCGCGCAGCCCGAGGGCGCCACGTTCTTCGGCGAGGCGCAGGGCGTGCCGCAAGGTTTCAGTCAGGGCCTCGACCGCCATCAGGGTCGCCTCTACCTTAGCGCCGCCACCGGTCTGCTCCAACTCGTCCCCGCCACCGCCGAATCCCCGGCTAAATTTCAACCCGTCGCCGGCTCCCCGCGTTACACGCAAAAAACTCTCGCGCGGGCCGACGGGCTCCTCCTCACCCACGCCCTCGGGCTCACCCGGTTTCACGATGGTCAGTTCACGTCGCTCGTCACCGCCGACGGTTCCAATCCCCTCACCTCCGTCGCCGCGAGCACCGATGCCCACTGGCTCTTCGTCGGCCGCAGCGCCGGCTTCACGATCTACGCGCGTGAAGGCGATGCCTTGCGCGAGGTCCGCCACTTTCCCGCGCTCGGCCAGGTGCGCACCGTGCATGTCGATGCCGATGGCACCGTCTGGCTCGGCACGTCCTCCCGCGGCATCCACCGCGTCCAACCCGCCCCCGCCCCCGCGCTCTGGGCCGAGCCCGTCATCACCACCTTCGATCAGGCTCACGGCAACCTCGCCGGCGGCAGCGATTCCGTCTACGCCGTGCCCACGTCCCTCGGGCCGCTCTTTCACACCGAGGCCGGACACGTGCGCTTCGATCCCGCCACCCAGCGCTTCGTCCCCGAAACCCGTTTCCAACAATCCGGCAAACTCATCTCCGCCCTCGGCATGGGTGACGCCGGCGGCGGCAACGCCTGGGGCAGCGCCAATTTCGACGAGGCCAAGAGCCTGCCCCTCTATGGCCGTTTCCGCGGCACCGCCTTCGAGCCCGCGCCCACTCCCGTGCAGGAATCGCTCGGCCCCATCGACGGCGGTCCCGTCCTCATCGAGGGCCACGGCGCCGACGAAACCATCTGGTTGAAAACCATCGAGGGCCTCATCCGCCTTCGCCCCGCCGCGCTCGTCGCCGAGCCCCCCGCCTGGTCCACCCAACTCACCCACTTCGAAGCCGCCGGCTCGGACCAGCCCCTCGCCAGCGCCGGCGCGCGCTTCCGCTATTCGCGCCATCCTTACGTCTTCGGTTTTCAAGCCCCGCACCTCGCCCCGGGCGCCCACATCGAATACCAGACGCGCCTCGCCGGCTGGGACCCCGACTGGAGCGCCTGGTCCCCCAACGCCGAGGTCCGCTACCTCGCCCTGCCCGCCGGCAGCTACGAACTCCAAGTCCGCGCCCGCGACCGCCTCGGCCACCTCGCCGCCCCCGCCACCGTCGCCTTCGCCGTCAACCCGCCACTCTGGCTCACCGGCTGGGCCATCGCCGCCTACGTGCTCGCGGCCCTCGCCGCCCTCTTCCTCTACATCCGCTGGCGCCTCGGCCGCAGCGAACGCGAACGCCGCCGCCTCGAAGCCCTCGTCACCGCCCGCACCGCCGAACTCGCCACCGCCCGCGACCAGGCTGAAGCCGCCAACCGCGCGAAGAGCTCCTTCCTCGCCGCCATGAGCCACGAGCTGCGCACTCCCCTCAACGGCGTCATCGGTTACGCGCAGGTTCTTCAAGCCGACACCCGCATGGCCCCCGATCAGCAGGAGCGCCTCCGCATCGTCCAATCCAGCGGTGAACACCTCCTGCGCATGATCAACGACGTGCTCGACCTCGCCAAAATCGAGGCCGGTAAGATCGAGCTGCGCCCCGCGCCCTTCGCCCTCGGCGATCTCCTCGCCGAGGTCGCCGCCACGCACACCATCGCCGCCGCCGCCAAAGGCCTCACCTGCCACCTCGCCGCCGCCGCCGATCTCCCCGCATGGATCATGGGCGACGCCCAAAAACTCCGCCAGATCCTCGATAATCTTCTCGGCAACGCCGTCAAGTTCACCGCCACCGGCAGCATCACGCTGCGCGTCACGCGCGCCGATTCCTCGCACGCCGCCCCCGGCTCCCAACTCCTCCTGCCCGACTCTCAACTCTCAGCTCTCAACTCTCAACTGATCGCCTTCGCGATCACCGACACCGGCCCCGGTATTTCCGCCGCCGACCAGCAACGCCTCTTCCAACCCTTCGAGCAGGCCCGCGACAACCGCCCCGATGTCGCCGGCACCGGCCTCGGCCTCGCCATCAGCCGCGTCCTCGTCGAACGCCTCGGTGGCCACCTCACGCTCACGAGTCCGAGTGGCACCGGCATCTCCGAAAGTGGCATGGGCGTCCCGCCCATGGGTTCGCCTTCCGCTCCGAGTGGCACGGGCATCTTGCCCGTCATTCCGACTTCCGACCGTGGCATGGGTGTCCCGCCCATGTGTTCGCCCTCGCCCGGCCCCGGCAGCACCTTCGCGTTCACCCTCCCGCTACCATCCGTCGCGCCCGACACCGCCACCAACGCCGCCGGCCATCGCATCGCCGGTTACGCGGGCGAGCCCCGCCGCGTGCTCATCGTCGACGACCACGCCGTCAACCGACACCTGCTCGTCGATCTCCTCACGCCCCTCGGCTTCATCTGCGCCGAATACGCCTCACCCGAAACCGCCCGCACCCGCCTCACCCACGGCGCCGAGCCCTGGCCCGATCTCGCGATCCTCGATCTCCGCATGGATGGCATCGACGGCCTCGAACTCACCCGCTGCCTCCGCCTCATGCCCCGCGGCCCGCAGCTAAAAATCCTGCTCACAACTGCGTCGGTCTTCACCTTCAGCGCCGACGACGCCCGCCGCGCCGGCTGCGACGATTTTCTACCAAAGCCCTTCCGCACCGGCGAACTCCTCGAAAAACTCGGCCAACTCCTCGCCCTCCGCTGGCGCGAATCCGATTCGACCCCGCCGTTCCCTTTCGCCGCCACCGCGAGCACCCCGCTCCCCGCCGCGACCCGTGCGGCTCTCCGCGAATCCCTCGCGACCGGCGACCTCGCCGCCTTCACCACCGAGCTGGAAAAACTCCGCGCGACGCTCCCGCCGTCGGCGTCCACGGCCCTCACCGAACTAGAATCCGCCGCCGCCTCTTTCCAACTCGCCCGCCTCCGCCAATTGCTGGAGTAGGTTGCGCGCTCGCCGCGCAACCCCGACGCTCACCACGCTTTTCAAAATTTCTCCCATGGCCCTCGAACTGACCCCCGACGAAAGCCAAGAAGCGATTCAGTCGCTTAAGAAGTATTTCTCCTCGGAAGGAGAAGAGATCGGCGATCTTCGGGCGCGCCTGTTGCTCGACTACATCCTTAAGGAAATAGCCCCGCTCGCCTACAACTGCGGTGTCCGGGACAGCGAAGAGTTCTTTCGGAAACGGCTCGAAGATTTGTCCCCGACCTGCTTCGAACCGCCGTTCGCTTATTGGCAAACGAAGAAGAAAAGATAACTCAACGAGTGCCGAACCGCCCGCCGAGCCAAAGCGCATCATTGGGTTTATCCGGGCGTCGGACGATTGGATCAGCCCCAACCCACGCCCCTCCCTTACCCCATGAACTCCCTCCGCCTACTCCTTCTCGGTTTTTCTCTCTTTGGATTTGTCGGCTGCGGCACGACCGCGTCGCCTTCGTTTTCCATCACGCGGCAACAATTCGAATCCGGTGATGCGATCACCATCGATCAGGTCGAATCAACGAAGACCGCAGCGGGTCGCGTTGAGCAGATGATCGTCCGCGGCCACTACCGCCTGCGCAGCCGCGCCAAGGCGAAGCTCAGTCTCTTCGTGACAACCAGAGGCCCCTCAGGCGTGACGCGCGTCGACCCCAGCCAAACAATGGAGATCGTAGCCGGTGACGGCACCTTTGAACTTAAGAATGCCCACGGCCGCGAAGGCTCGTCGCACGTCAGCTTCTACGAATTCCCCTATGGAAACTCGTTCGACGGAATCTATTTCGCGCCCAAGTCGTAAAACCCACCGAGCTGGGCCTTGACGATCCATAACCCGAGCTTGCTAGAAGCCTCCGCGCCGACGGACTCGCTCCCAACGAACGAGCTGATTTTCGAAATCACGCAGGAAGCCGACGGCGGCTTCGTCGCCGAGGCCCTCGGTGAAAGCATCATTACCTAAGCCGACACCTGGGAAGAACTGCGCGCCAAAGTGCGTGAGGCCGTCACCGCATTTTATTTCGACCGCCCTGCGCCCGCGTGTGCCGTCAGACAAGCACCGGCCCACTGAGCTGCGAGATTGCCACTTATCTAAATGCCCACACGTTCGGTTTTGTAATGGTCGCCCCTGTCAAAAAGTCCGCCTCACCCACCAAGCGAACATCGACTGTGCCGATATCGAATGCCGAGGAGCGCTCGCTGATCGAGTTTAACCGCCTGATCGCAAAGGCCGCCCCCCGTGCCGCCCGCGAAACCGCCGCCGCGCTTCGTCGTTTTCACCGTGGCATCGCCGACCAAATCTGCCGCGCCGGCTGAGCGCCCGCGCCTGTTGGTCGTAGCCGGGCCCAATGGCTCGGGCAAAACCTCGGTCACCGAGCAGGGCCTCCGTCACGAGTGGTTTCGAGATTGCCTCTACATCAACCCCGACAACTTGGCTCGCGACCAATTCGGCGACTGGAATTCCCCGGCGTCCGCGCTGCAGGCCGCTCAACTGGCCGAGTCGATGCGCGAGGAAGCCCTCGCCGCTCGCCGGAGTATCGCCTTCGAAACCGTGCTCTCAACCGAAGGTAAAATCGACTATCTCCGCCGCGCCAAATCGGCCGGTTATTTTATCCGGTTTTTCTTCGTCGGCACCGAATCGCCTGCCATCAACGCCTCCCGGATCACGCAACGGTTCATCAAGGGCGGACATGAAGTGCCGATCACCAAAATCGTCTCCCGTTTCGGTCGCTCAATGGCCAATAGTATCGCCGCCGCCCGGCTCGCTGATCGCGCTTATTTCTACGACAACACGCCCGAAGATAAGCCCGTTCGGCTTATCTTCCGCTGCAAAGATGGTCATGCTGAAAAAACCTACGGAAATCTTCCGGCGTGGTCCGAAACCATTTGGAAAAAATTGCGCATAGCGCCTTCGCAGTAACGCGCAGATCTGCCACCGCGCTCATTTTCTAAACACCACCTTCGCGCCGACTGCGCGGTGGTCTCCACTCGCCCCCCCTCGCGTAACGATCCCACCCCTCCGTCCGTCAACCTCGCGATGTCCCCGAATCGCTCCATGCCAGACTGCGTCGTGATCCCCGTGCTGGCTTACGCGGATGTCGGCGCAGCGATCACGTGGTTGTGCGCGACGTTTGGTTTCACCGTGCGGCTGCGCATCGGCGACCACCGCGCCCAACTCATATTCGGATCAGCCGCCGTGGTCGTGACCCAAGGCCTCGCTCCGAAAGCTGTCGTCGCCGACCTCCCCACCGATGCCGCACTCACCCATTCGATCATGCTGCGCGTGCCCGACGTCGATCTTCACTACGCGCACGCCGTCTCGCGCGGCGCCCGTATCATTCAGCTGCCGCAGACGTTTCCCTACGGCGAAAAACAATACACCGCCGAAGACCTCGGCGGCCATCTCTGGACGTTCTCCCAAACCGTCGCCGATGTTGATCCCGCCGCGTGGGGCGGCGTGCTGTCGGCGAACGAATGCTAAATTCACGCGCCCACTACGCGCTTTCGCGTAACGGTCCGCCGCGCGATTGACGCCTTTCCGCCGCCTCCGTCTCGTCGTCGCGTGCCCCGCACCTGCTCCCGCACCCCGCGCGTCCGCCTCGCTTCACTTTTGTGCCTGCTCGCTCTCGGCCTGCTTCCGCCCCGCGTCGTCGCCGCTGAAGCCAGCCCGCCACCCGACGAAACCGGCCGGCCCGTCTTCCGCAATTTCCGCCCCACCGATTACCGCGGCCATCCCCAAGTTTACAGCCTCGTCACCGCCCCCAACGGGCTCGTTTACCTGAGCAGCGAACAGGGCATCAACGAATTCGACGGCATCCGCTGGCGCCACCTTTCCGTGCCCGTCTCCATGGTCTTCGCCCTGCAGGCGACGCCCGGGGGTCGCGTGTGGCTGAGCGGACAGGATGAGTTCGGTTACTTCGAGCCCAGCGTCGCCGGCGAACTCACCTACCACTCCCTCACCACCCAACTCCCCGCCGAGCTAAAACCCGCCGGGCGCATACGCTCGCTCGTCGTGGTGGGCGACGCGGTGTATTTCTCCACCGGTCGCCGACTGGTTCGCTGGCATGACGGCCGCACTCACATCTGGGAACTCGAACGCACCTCGCCCCGCCTCCACGCCCTCGGCCGTTCACTCTACGTCCACGCCGCCGGTCGCGGCCTGCTCCGCGTCGAGGGAGATCAACTCGTGCCCGTCAGCACCGCCGAGCCGTTTCTTCAAAACACCGACTCCGCCCTTTTCCCGCTCGCCGACGGCCGCTTCCTCGCCGTCCTCCCGAAGTCCGGCTTCTTCCAACTCGACCCCGACACCGGCGCCCTCACGCCCTGGGCCACACCCGCCGCCGCCCTGCTGCGTGATACGCGCGTCACCGCCTCGGCGCGTCTGCGCGATGGCTCCTTCGTCATCGGCACCCAGACGATCGGCCTCGTGATCGTCTCTGCCGACGGAACGCGCGTCCGCCGGCTCGACCGCACCACCGGCCTGTTGGACAACGTCGTCCTCAGCCTCGCCCCCGACCCCGCCGGCGGTTTGTGGGTCGGCTACAACACCGGCGCCGCCCGCGTCGAACTCGACTCACCCGTCTCCGTGTTCGACGGCAACAACGGTCCCGCCGCGGGCACCATCGACTGCTGGGGTCGCCACGAAGGCACGCTCTACGCCGGCGCGTTCGATGGACTCTGGCGCCTCGTGCCCGGCGATCCCACCACCGGCGCGGGCGCGCATTTCGTCAAAGACCCGCGCTCCCTCCCCAACGTCTTCGCCATCGAGCCCCTCGACGGCGATACGCTCATCGCCGCTGGCGGAGGCCTCGGCCGTCTCCGCGCCGAACGCATCGAGCCTCTCCTCGACTGCGGCGCCAACGCCCCCTTCTGCCTCGTCGTTTCGCGCGTGGTCCCCGGCCGCGTTTATCTCGGCGGCCAACTCGGCCTCACCGTCGCACAAAAAACTCCCACCGGCTGGATCAAGCTCGCCGAGTTTCACCACCTCGGCGACGTCCACACCGCCGCCGAGCAGGCCGACGGCACGCTCTGGCTCGCCACCTACTCCCGCGGCTTCTGGGAAATCCCCCGCGCCGACACGATCACCGACTGGGCCGCCGTCAAACCCACCCAATTCTACCAAGATTGCGGCCTGCCCGCATCGATCAATTGGACCGCCGTCTTCGACGCCCCCGGCGGCGCGAGCCTGTTCACCGACAAAGGCTCCTACCGTCTCGATCCCACCGGCACGCGCTTCATCCTCGAAACCCGTTTCCCCCTCGCCGGCGAATCCCGTCCCGCGATCTACCCACTCGTGCGCGCCGCCAACGGCGACGGCTGGGCCACCGTTTACACGACCTCCACCCTCGAGACCGACTACCCGCTCGGTCGGTTCAAAACTCCCGCCGCCGCGCCCGCCTCCCCTCCACCCGCATCTGCGCCCGCCTCTCTCTGGCAACCCGCCCCCGCCGCCGCGCTCGCCGAAATCGGCTTCGCCGGCGCCGCCGTCATGGCGCTCGACCGCACTCCCGCCGGCAGCGAAATCATCTGGGCCCGCGGTTACCACAACACCGTCCGTCTCGCGCTCAACTCCCCGGCCGCACCCGCCGCGCCATGGCACGCCGTCATCCGCGGCCTCACCGCCGCCGGCGCCGTCCAAGCCTTGCCCGCCGCCAGCGCCGCGCCGCTCCGCCTGCCGTTCTCCCGCGAACCGATCGCGTTCACCCTCGCCGCTCCCGGATGGGGCGCCGGCGGCGAGGTGCGCTTCTCCACCCGCCTCGTCGGCTACAGCGAGAAATGGTCCGCTTTATCCGCCACCGCCGAAGTCAACTTCACCAATCTCGCGGGCGGTCCCTTCACGCTCGAGGTCCGCGCGTTCGACACCGAGGGCCGCGCCAGCACGCCCGCCGCCCTCACTTTTTCCGTCGCGCCCCCCTGGCAGCACACGCCCCTCGCCTATGTGCTCTACGTCCTCGCCGGCGCCGCCACCATCATCGCCTACGTGCGCTGGCGCCTCGGCCGCGGCGAACGCGAACGCGCGCGCCTCGAGCAAATTGTCACCACGCGCACCGCCGAACTCGCCACCGCCCGCGATGCCGCCGAAGCCGCGAGCCGCGCCAAGAGCGCCTTCCTCGCCTCGATGAGCCACGAGCTCCGCACGCCCCTCAACGGCGTGCTCGGTTACGCCCAACTCCTCCGGGCCGACAAACGCCTCGCGCCCGACCAGCAGGAACGCCTCCGCGTCGTCCACCAAAGCGGCGAGCACCTCCTGCACATGATCAACGACGTGCTCGACCTCGCAAAGATCGAAGCCGGCAAACTCACGCTGCGTCCCGCGCCCTTCGCCCTCGGCGATCTCCTGCGCGACATCGCCGCCGCCCACGCACCCGCCGCCGCCAGCAAAGGCCTCGCCTTCGCGCTCGACGCCACGCCCGACCTCCCCGCCTGGGTCGAGGCCGACGCCCAGAAACTCCGCCAAATCCTCGATAACCTCCTCGGCAACGCCATCAAGTTCGCCGCCAAAGGCAGCGTGACGCTACGCGTCACGAAAGTTCCGGGTTCGGAAAGCGTGGTTCCGGGTTCCGAGTTGGGAATTCTGAATTCCGCCAACCCGAAACCCAAAACCCGGAACCCGGAACCGCACGGCGAACGGCTGACGTTCGCCGTGCTCGACACCGGCCCCGGTATTTCCCCGGCCGACCAAGCCCGCCTCTTCCAGGCCTTCGAGCAAGTCGAGCCGAGCCACCATCATCACGCCGTCGCGACCGGGACCGGCCTCGGCCTCGCGATCAGCCGCGCGCTCGTCGAACGCTTCGGCGGCCAGCTCACCCTCACGAGCCCTTCCGAAAGTGGCACGGGCATCTTGCCCATGATTGCGAACCCCGCCCCCGGCCCCGGCAGCACCTTCGCCTTCACCCTCGCGTTACCCCTCGCCGAACCCGGCTTCACCGCCTCCACTCCCGGCCGCCGCATCGTCGGCTACGCCGGCCGCCCCCTGCGCGCCCTCCTCATCGACGACCATCTCATCAACCGCCGCCTGCTCGCCGAACTCCTCACGCCGCTCGGCTTCGAATGCGCCGACTACGGCTTGTCCACGGAGGCTCTCGCCCGCCTCACCGACGGCGCCGAACCCTGGCCCGATCTCGCCATCCTCGATCTCCGCATGCCGGAAATGGACGGCCTCGAACTCACCCGCCGCCTGCGCGCCCTCGCGCGCGGCCCCGAATTAAAAATCCTCCTCACCTCCGCCAGCGTCATCGCCTTCGATCCCGCCGAAGCCACCCGCGCCGGGTGCGATGATTTTCTTTCCAAGCCGTTCCGCGCCGCCGATCTTCTCGAAAAACTCGGCCGCCTTCTCGGCCTCACTTGGCGCGAGTCCGACTCCGCACCGCCGTTCCCCACACGCTCCGCATCCATCACGCCGTTGCCCGTCACCACCCGCGCCGCGCTCCGGGAATGCCTCGCCACCGGCGACCTCGCCGCCTTCACCTCCGAGCTGGAAAAGCTCCGCGCCACCCTCCCGCCGTCTGCCCTCCCGGCCCTCGACGAGCTCGCTACCGCCGCCGCCGCATTCCAACTCGCCCGCCTGCGCCAGTTGTTGGAGTAGGCCCCCACGGTATTCCGCTGAAGCCCGCTAAAGTGTTTTCGGGCAAGGCCGGCAATATTTAATGGCTAACTGAGCGCTGCCGTGCAGGGTGGACCGTGGCATGTCAGCCCCATCTACCTACCTGAACCTCGCGAGCGTGCAACT
>JANXLP010000148.1 GCA_025355125.1 Opitutaceae bacterium
CCGGCGTAAGCAATGGTTTCGGCATTGTCGCTATCAACTTGGATAGCCCCGGAGTAGTCCTTCACTTGGACGACAGGACCGCGCTTGATGAAGAGGCCCGTGAGGTCGATCGCCTCGGTCAGATAGCCGCCGCCATTGCGACGTAGGTCGAGCACAAGGCCGGTGATGCCGGCTTGCTTGAGCTGCTCTATGAGACGGGCGACGTCTTTGGTAGCGCTCGTTTTTTCGCCGGCGCCGTCGGTGTCGCCTTCTTCTGCGGGGCCGTAGAATGCGGGTAAGGAGATCACGCCGAGCGGGCTGCTCGCCCCATCGGTGGCGGGGACTTGGAAAATTGCGGCGTGGGCGCGGGCCGAATTAAGTTTCACGACGTCGCGTGTGATGATGATTTCCTTGCGCACGGAGGGATCGGTGGCGTCCGCAGGTTGCACGATCATGCGGACCTGAGTGTTTTTTTGGCCACGGATCATGTCGACGACCTTGCGAAGTTTCATGCCGATGACCTCGACGGGCTCCGCGCCGGTTTGGGCGACGGAGATAATGCGATCATTCGGCTTAAGCTGGCGTCCGATGTCGGCGGGGCCACCGGGAACAATTTCCTTCACGTAACAGTTGTCATCTTCGACACCCAGGAGAGCGCCAATGCCAACGAGCTGGAGTTTCATCTGGATGCCGAAGTCTTCAAAAGTCTCGGCCGAGAAATAGGTGGAGTGCGGATCGTAGAGACGAGCGATGCAACCGAGGTAAATCTCAGCGAGGTCACGGCCTTCGATCTCGCCCAAATTTTTCAACATGCGCTCGTAGCGTTTGCGGACGGCGACTTTGGCATCCTCGATAGTTTTTTTGTTCAGCATCTCGTCGATCAGCTCAAGTTTGAGTCGGTCTCGCCAAAGCTCGTCGGCATTCACACTGCCCGCCGGCCAATCGGATTTGGTGCGATTTTTCCGATACGTAGCGTTAGTCTTAAGATCAAAATCCTTTTTCAGTTCGTCGAAAATCCAGTTAATGCGGGCCTCGGCGCGGATTTCGTAAGTGGTGAAAATCTGATAGGCGGCATCGATATTACCGACGTGGGCGGCGTTGTCGTAAACGAGGCGGCCAAAGTCGTTCACGAAATCGACTTTATCTTTATTGAGGAAGAACAGGTGCTGTCCGTCCAGCTCGCTCATGTAATCGGCGATGACTTGGTTGAAGTCCGAGGCTTTGACGGCATCGCGATTATAGTGGGCCTGCTCAAGCAACTGAATGAGAGTTCTGGTCTCCGTGGATAGGGTCGTGGAGGTTGTGAATTTGCGATCGGCGGCGACCAACGCACTTGTCACGCTCAGGGTGAGGGAAATGACTGTGCGCCGGAAGTTTTTGAGGAGAAAGGCGAGGCTCATGAATTGGGTTTGAGAAAGGTGTGGGTCCTAAATGTTTCCGCAAATGGTGAGGCAGAGATTGGTCTGAGTATTTCTACGCGGGCTAGAAATTCAGCGTTTCGTGAGCGTCGACTTGGCTTCGTCGAGGAAACGTTTTTCGACAACCGTGAGGGAAGCGATTCCGGTGCTGTTTATCTTATCCAAGATACGATCCACCTCAACTCGCGTTTCTTCGCGACGAATAGGCCGATTCGCTGTTTGGCTGGACGATGGCGGTGGTGAGTTGCCTGATTTTCGATTCGGCCAAGTTGCGGGTGCATGCTCTGCGGAACCGGTGGGGGCGATCAATGGGGTTGCGCAGGCAAACCGGTAGTAGAGGAAACCTGCGGCCAATCCGCCTAGATGGGCGGAAGGCGAATAGACGAACGGGGCTTTGGCTCCCAAGACCTCATAGTAGATGCACGCCAAGACATCCGCGAGTGCCAGGCCCCAGGCAAGGTGCTTGGGTTTTATTGTGACGGGGAAGACGAAAAAGAAGAGAAAGCTCAGTTCCGTGTTTGGATACAGGCATGCGTAGAGAGCTATAAGACCATAGACCCCCGCAGCTCCGCCGATGAGGACCCCTCCGTGTTCCCAATTTACAGCCGCCCAAACCACGGCGCCGAGAGCCACGGCACCAAAGTAAACTCCCAAGAATCGCGACGGTCCGAGCGCAGGAATCAACCCTCGGCCCAGGAAGAAAAGTCCCCCGACGACACCGAGAATGTGCGCCAGATTATCCGTGCTGTGCAGCAGCGAGTAACTTCCGATCGTCCAGAATCGTAGTTCTTTCAGTCCGCTTACAGTGACAGCGAGGCGAGTCGTGATGTTCGGGTCGCCATGCAACCAAATCGAGGAAGCAAAAATCTGGATGATGAATGCGCCAATAATGGCTGAAATCAGCCAAGCCAAAGCCGTGAAACCACGGTTGGACTGGGGTTCTCGCATGTAAGAGCGATCAGACAACATCGTATTGGCTAACTTCTAGCCTTCACCGCCCTGAAACACAAGTCGACAGGGCGACTCCGAGCGAAAATGTGGGTCGTTATGAATATTGCGTGTTCAGCGCACGGTATTCCGCTGAAGCCCGCTAAAGTGTTTTCGGGCAAGGCCGGCAATATTTAATGGCTAACTGAGCGCTGCCGTGCAGGGTGGACCGTGGCATGTCAGCCCCATCTACCTACCTGAACCTCGCGAGCGTGCAACT
>JANXLP010000666.1 GCA_025355125.1 Opitutaceae bacterium
ACGCCGAGCCGCACGGTTCGCGGACCCGAAAGATTCCGGGCCAATCTCCAACGGCGGTCTATGAGGCGCGCCGCACAGAGGATTTGATGCATTTGGGAGAGAGCGCCCGCTACCTGCTCGCCACTCATCGCATCACGGCAAAAGTGACGCGCCAGGGAATCTCACTCCGCCCAAGTCTGGGCGGCGGACTCTACAGGAACGAGCACACCAGCCCACTTATTGGACAGACGGTGTTGGCCTGGATCGATGTCGATGCACCTGAATCCATCACTATCACCACACTGGATCGCCAAGAGCCACGGTTAGTCGAGCGTGCGCACGAGCCGCGAGCCCTGGGAGCCGAGGGGTGGGAAAAACATGAAGCAGTGCAGAGCCGGCGCAGTCACGCGAGCTATGGGGACGGCCTCTATCGCGTCGTCACCGGCGGACGCGGCCGCAAGTTTCGGCCTCTCATTCTTGATCGCGCGGCGAAACTCCTCGGCGAGGAAATGCAGCGTCAGAAAGACTCCGCAGGCGCGGTGCGACGCGAGTCCGCGAACTTGTCTCAAAAATTCGACCGCCTCAATCACGCGACCGGCCACACGATTCCAAAACCCACAGCTCCTCATCGCCTGCGCGCAGTGGTGGAAGGGATGCAAGCAAACGCCCAAGACTGGGATAAAATCGCAGAGAACGCGCAGGAGGACGTTACCATATGAGCAGCACTCGCCACTCCGCACACGGCATTCCGTTTCGCCAAGAGAGGTTCGCTTCCAGTGAGGCTTACCGCTCAAGCCTCAACGCTCTCCTCGTCGCCAAACGTTGCAGTGTGCTAAGAGACGATGCCGAGCTTCGTGATCTGATCTGGCTGATCCAAGAGCAGTCGCTCGCCGATCCTTACAATGTCGGGAACCGCGCAGGTTCAATCGACCAGATCGCGACGGGCCTTTTGGATTTGGCCGGCTATAAACCAGAGACTAAACCAATTTGGATCGAGGACTGGGACAAAGGTGGCGAATCCTACGAGGGCGTTCGAACTGAGACCACGTCGGAAACGCACGCTGCTCTTGTCGCTGCGCTGTCCGTATTGGCTCTCAACCCGGTATCCCCACCAGAATCAATGCCCGGCCTCGGCCGCAATTGGCGCAAGACCCTCCAAGCGTATCGGGAGCAGATTAAGGAGTCGGCGAAGCAATCAGTGGCGCCTACCTCGGTTCTTAAATCGGTGGTGGAGCTACTGCGATTCACGCGCGAGACCGGCATGCCTACCCTAACGATGGGCGTCTCCCGTCTAGGGAAGAGCGCCGGCGCAAAGGTGTTTTGCGCCGGAAGCGGTGGGCTCGTTCGATACGTGCTCACGCCTGAAGATGATCAAATGGGGAGCTTTTACCGGGCTATCGCGAAGGCTTTGGGCGTGGCCGACGCACTCTCAAAAAAAGATACCGAAGTGCGCGAGTTGGTGGAGAAGACGCTGCAAACGTCGCGCCTCATGCTCGTATTCGACGAGGCTCACAATCTGTTCAGCGGATGCCGCCGCCTGCGGCGTGAACCGGGCCGAATACTCTGGTTGCGGCGTTTGATCGACGGTGGCGTTCCTATGGCCTTCGTTGCTCTGCCGGATTTCAAAGGCCGTGTATCTCGCTACGTGGAGCAGCTCGATTGGGACACGGCACAGATCACAGACTTGATTGCGCGACAGTCGAACCTGCCACCGGAACTTTCTCCGGCGGATTTCGATTTACTGGTCGCTCGTCTGGCACCGGCCTTCTCGGCGTGCTCAAAGACGTTGATAGCATCGGCGTCCAAGGGTCAGCGCGGCGCCCAATACGTCACCGATGTGGTTCGAGTGGCTCTGCACACCGCCAAGCAAGCAAGGCGACCCGTTCCAAACGACGCCGATGTATCGGATGCGATAGGCGCTCGGCCTCAGTTTCAAACCGTGGAATCCGCCTTACGTCCTCGCGGAAAATCGCGGCTCGCGCCGGTGCCAGTCCGACCCTCGATCAGGGGACAGGATATGTCACATGCGGCGCGTGGTTCGCGAAGCGCGTCCGCCGAGATGCTCTCAGTTTAACGCCGCCCTTTTTCACTCTGCAACCCTCGTGCATACTCAATGCACGACCGTCGCACGGGTCTGAATCCAATCTAAAAGCCCCGCGCGAGCGGGGCTTTTCTCCCATCAATTTTGATGCGAGGCCGCTGCTTTGACCGCGTTTTTTTGACATACCCCCACCTCGTTTCGGACATGTCTCCCGCCTGTTTACAGAGAACAGAAAACCGCCGTCACTGTTGTCACGGTTTTGGAACGCTGCGTTGACGCAGGCCGACCCGCTGGCGGCAACGCGGGAGCGCTTACGACACGCTCGGCCCGGCGGGTTTGGACTCAGCCGAGAGGGCGATGGCGGCGAGGATCGCTACGGCGATGCCGGCGCTTTCGATGAGGCCGACTTTTTCGCCGAGGAAGATCAACGCGAGGACGATGGTGACGAGCGGTTGGATGGCGGCGGCAAGGGTCGTCACAATCGCGGCCTTGCCGTCGTAGCGGTAGGCGGCGAAGGCGGCGATGACGCCAAAGCTGTTGAGCGCGCCGGCGGCGAGGCCGGACCAGACCATCGCGGCGGACATGCTCCAGTTGAGCTGCTTAAAAATGACGATGCCGATCGCGATCGGAACGAAGGCGGAGCACCACGCGAGGTAGGAGAGCTCGGCGGAGACGTGGTTGGTGGAGACCTTTTGCGTCGCGCTGAAAACGCCCCAGCAGACCATCGCGCCGAGCGAGTAGAGCATCCAGGGCGTGAGGCTGATGCGGCGGAGGATGGCGAGCGGGTCGCCGAGGTTTTTGGCCTCTCCGCTGAGGAGAATGATGGCGACGACGGCGAGTGCGATACCGCCGGCCTGGATGAGGTTGAGGCGTTCTTTAAACCAGAAGTAGGCGAGAAAAATGGTGACCAGCGGATAGACGTTGGTGAGCGGGACGGCGATGGCGGTCTCGGCGCCGGCTTCGAGGGCGAGGTAGAAGCAGATGTTGCCGGCGGCGGCGATAAGGCCGGAAACGAAGCCCCAGAAGAGGCCGAGGGGTTTGTTGGTGCCGATGTGGACGTTTTTTGAGCGGGCGGCGAAGATCACCGAGGGGACGAGGGCGAAGGTGAAGAGCATCTGCGTCATCCAGCCGGAGAGTTCGCGGCTCGGGCCTTTGGAGAGCACGCCCCAGATGCCCCAGCACGTGGCGGCGACGATGGCGTAGAGGAGCCAGGGTGGGAGAAGGGACTTTTTGGCGGCGGGGGAGGTGGACACGGGGAGAGGGAAGGCGAAGGGCTCGGGGCGAGAGGGGATGGGTTGAAGGCAGGAAGGGATCAGGCGACGGCGAGTTCGTAGGGACCGAAGTCGAAAAGATCGTTGGGGAGGTCGCGGCTTTCGGTGACGTAGAAGGTGGGGCACACGCCCTCGGTCGCGGTGATGGCTTCGCCGTGAGGGACGTCGGCGAGCATGGTGAAGAAACTGACTTTGGGGTCGTTCCACTTCACCTCGAGGCAGACGAAATCGGCGGGCGAGAGCGTGCCGGCGGCGACTTTGGCGGCGAGGGCGGGGCGGCGCATGAGGGCGACCACGAGGAAGAGCGGCTTGGTCGCGGGATCGCCGAGGAGGAGGAAATCCTCGTTGTCGGGATGGGTGGCGAAGTCGGCGAACGGCACGCGGTTTATGGTGACGGAGATGAGCATGTGCGGGCCGTAGCGGTCGAGGGTCTGGCCGGGGGCCGCGGGGAGATCGTGGCGGCGGGGGCCGAGGCGGATGATCAATTCGCGTCGTTCGAGATCGGCCATGATCGCCGGCGTCATCGGCACGGACGGGAGGGCGAGGACGGTTTTCATAGGGCGGGATCAGGCGACGATGGTGATTTTGGTGGCGCGTTCGAAGCGGCCGGGCTCGCGACCGGCGAGGGCGGCGAGGGCGAGGGAGAGCATTTGCACGGGGAGCATTTCCGCGACCGGGAGCAGGCGGGCGGGAAGCGCGGGCAGGCGGAAGGGGCCGGGCGGGGCGTTTTCACCGACGAGGGCGACGCGGCCGCCGGCGGCGCGGATGTCGCGGGCGAGGGATGCGTTGAGCGCGGCGGTGGCGGGGTCGCCGGCGAAGACGACGGCATAGAGACCGGGGCTGACCATTTCCAGCGGGCCGTGGCGGAAGGCGGGGCTGCTCATGCCTTCGGCGTGGAAGCGGGTGGACTCTTTGAGGATGAGCGCGCCGGTGCCGACGGCGGCGAGCGAGGCGCCGCGACCCGTAAGGAAAAGATGACGGAGGTCGGTGAACTCGGCGGCGAGGTGCGCGGCGTGAGCGCGCCAATCGGCGAGATAGTTTTCGGTGGCGGGAGCGGCGAGGGCGAGTTCGGCGAGGAGGGAGGGGAGGTCGTCGCCGCAGAGGGCGCCGCCATGCCACTCAAGGGCAACGAGGGTCGAGAGGTAGGTTTTACAGGAGACGGAAAACTCGGGGCCGGCGCGGAGGGGGACGACGAAATCGGGGCGTGTGGCGAGCGGGGAATCAGCGGTATTGGTAACGCCGATGACGACGGGGCGGGACGGGAGCGTGGCGATGAGGTCGAGGAGTTGAACCGTTTCGGCGCTGCGGCCGGATTGAGAGACGGCGATGACGAGGGTGCGGGCGTCGAGGAGGGCGGACTGCGCGTGGACGAGTTCAGCAGTCTCGACCATCAGGGCGGTGCGGCCGGCGCGGGTAAGGCGAAGCTGCAGCGGATGCTGGGCGTGCAGGGAAGAGCCCATGCCGGTGAGGACGATGCGCTCACAGGCAAGGGCGCGCGCGGGGAGAGGCGCAAGCGTGCGGAGGGCGGCGACGGTATCGGCGACGGCCAGAGGTTGGGCGAGAAGGTCGCGCAGGTAGGCGCCTTCGAGGACGGAGAAGTCGGCGGGCATGGAAGGAAATTTATTTAGGCTGAAGGCGGTAGGTCTGGAGTTGCTGACGCGCGAAGGTCGCGGGCAGCGAGCCGGCGGTCGTGAGCGCGATGGGAGCGAGATCGGTCTCGATGTGCGTCGTTCGCGAGGCGGTGGACAGGCCGGAGGAGAGGGAAATGTTGGCGGTGGCGGGTGCGTCGGAGACGTTCCACAGGCGTGCGATGATGCCGCGGTCGATGCCTTCTTCGGCGGGTTTTACGGCCCAGAGGAGGACGCTCGGATCGCTTATGGTGAGGAGAGAAAACGTGTCGGCGGGGAGGGGGCCTTTGTCGTCGCCGATGAGGGTGCCGGTGACGAAGGGATTCTGATGTTCGAGGGCGAACTTCATGGCGGCGACTTGGTCGTAGGCGGCGTGGGGGCGGAGGGCGAAGCGCTGGAGGAAATACGTCGCGCCGTTTTGCGCGCGGATGCCGAGGCTCGGGCTATCGACTTGGCCGCCGGCGAGGAGGTTGAGCTGGGGAGTCGCGGTATCGAGGGCGGTGACGGTGCTGTGGCCGAGTTTGGCGAAGGCGAGGTCGGGGTTGGAGAGCGTGACGCCGCGCAGGCCGTCGCCGGAGGTGATGTCGGCGAAATGATTGACGGTGATGTAATCGTAGCGCGCGTGCGTGGGTGCGTAGTGCCCGCCGTCGGACGTAAGTTTGTTGAGGTTGATGGCGCCGACTTCCTCGGTGCGGACGGCGGGCGCGGGGAGATTGAAACTGAAACTCCAGTGGCGGATGTCCGCGAAGTTGGCCGTGATTTCGTTGCGGAGATCGATGCGGTCGGAATCGCGGTAGAGGGTGATGGCAGTGGTGTGGTCGAGGCCGGCTTCGCTGTGGGCGCGGAGGGTGACGGAGACGGGGCCGGCGTTTTCGACGCGGAGGGGGTCGCCGGCGGCGGAGTTGGGCGCGAGGTCGTTGAGGGCGAGGCCGTCAATGGGGGCGGCGAGTTCGGCGGTGGGGGAATTCTTGGCGATGAAGCTGCGGATCGCGCCGTCGCGCTCGACGATGAGTTTCACGGCGGTGTTTTCGAAGGTGAACGCGCCGTCGGTCGCTTCGGCGGTGGTGGCGGCAACGTCGGCGGGCGCGGTGCCGGGGCCGGGGAGGATTTCGAAAACCTTGTAGCCGGCGGAGGGAACGTCACGGGCGAGGATGCGGAGGTGGCGCGCGCCGGAGAGAGTGACGATCTGATGCGGGACGTCCTGACCGGTGACGACGTCGTGCACGTGGATGTCGGCGGGGCCGGTGTAGGCGTGATCGGCGGCGCCGGTGCGGGACCAGCCGAGGGGATTCAGGACGAAGAAGCGGTTGGCTTTTTCGGGGCGAGGGATGAGGCCGCCGAGGCGGATGACGGCTTCGGCTTGGACGGAGTGAACGTAAGACTCGATGCCGGTGACGACCTCTTCCTGCCACGCGGCGCGCTGGCCGCGGGAGATGGGGCCGTCGGCGGTCCAGTTGTGTTCCCAGAAAAGGCCGATGTCGGTGAACGCGCGGTCGCGGGCGGGCGTATGGCGGCGCATGAAGTCGGGGAACTTCAGGCTGACGAAAGTGGCGAGCAGCTCGGCGGAGCGGAGTTTCTCGACGGCGCGTTTGGCGCGCGCGGAGGTTTCGGACATCGAGGCGGAGTAGAGATCCCACTCGTTGCCGTAGGTGACGGTTTTCGCGGGGAGCGTGGCGCCGTGGGTTTTCTCGAAGTCGGCGAAGTAATCGAGTTCGTTGGAGACGATGATCTGGCGTTCGGGCGTCGTGAGATTTTTGGCGATCACGAGGAAGTGATCGCAGTAGGGCGAGGAGACGACCTTGTGCAGGCCGGGGACGCCGGGAACCATAGGCGGCGGGGTGACGCCGGTTTTGCGGGCGAGGTCGTCGCCGCCGAAACCGAAGAGACCGAGGACGCGGTAGGGCTGCTTCGTCGCGGGATCGATCTGGCGACGGAGAAAGTTCGCGTCGGTGGCGATGTAGTTGAGGGCCTTGAGGGGTTCGCCGGCTTCCCAGTAGCCGCCGACGCCGTGGGGCCCGAGCGAATACCATTTGAGGAGGACGCCTTGGCCGTCGGGGCCGGTCCAGCGATAGACCGCGTGCTCGCGCTCACCGAGGACGCGGTTCGGGAGTTTGCTGGCGCAGCCGCAGACGCCGCGCCAACTGTAGCGCGCACCGGAGCCGGCGAAGAGTGAGGCGAGGCCGAGGGGGAGCGTCTGGTTCTCCATCGCGGTCGCGAGCGGGAAGCGGAGATCGTGCGCGCGCTCGATCCGGCCCGCGTAATACATGCTGCGAAGGACGGCCTCGACGGGCTGACCGCCGAAGGTGGAGACGACGGTGTTGAGCGGGAAACTGATCGTGCCGTCTTTGATGCGTGCGATGAGGCGGGCGAACTCGGCGGGAGTTTTGCGCTGCTGGTAAGTGGAGAGCCAGAGGGCGCCGTCGGCGTTGAAACGGTTGCGGTAGGGCGAGGGGTTGGCGGCGGTCTCGTCGGCGAGCTTGAGATGGAAATCCAGCATCTCGACGAAGACGTTCGCGTAGGTGTCGGCGTCGGCGGTCCACATGTAATCGGTGTGGTCGTCGTTCGCGATGTAGATGCGGGTGGGCTCGACGGCGGGGAGGGGCACCGCGCTGAAAACAGCGGCGATCTTGCCGACGAGAAAGGTGAGGAAAAACGGGCGGCAGTTCATGGGGTGCGGGCGTGCGCAGCTCGGCAGTGGTTCACGCTGAGAATGGTCGAAAACCGGGGGTGATTTCTATGATCTAGGCAAGCGTTTGCCTATATCATGGCTTTGCGGATTCAAGCCCCTTGTGGGCCATCACTTGAAATCAGTGCAAACGCCGTCCTGTGGAATCAATGGCGGACGCGGGGAACGGGAAAAAAGATCAGGCCGGCGAGGTGGATTCGCGGATCACAAGATCGGTGGGGAGGATGAATTCTTTGCCGCGTTTGGTCGGGGCACTGAGCATGTTTTGGAGGATTTCGAGCGCGAGTGAGCCCAGTTTTTCCCGAGGAATCCGCACGGTCGTGAGGGAAGGGCGGGCGAGCGCGGCGAAGGGAATATCATCAGCACCGACGACGGAAACATCTTCCGGGACGCGGAGCCCATTTTTGTGCAGGGAGCGGATCACCCCGAGCGCGGTAAGATCGTTACTGCAGAGCACGGCGGTGGGCAGAGTGGGGGAGGTGAGGAGGCGGGGCACGGCGGCCTCGCCGCTCTCCGCATCATTCCGGCCCTCGACGAGCTGGAGTTTCAATCCGAGGCGGCGGAGTGCGTTTTCGACGGCGCGGCGCAGCGCCACGTGCGAGGCGCGGTCCTGAGGACCGGCGATGAGGGCGAAGCGGCGGTGGCCGAGAGTGTGCAGGTAGCGGACGGCTTCGCCGGCGCCTTTGGCGTAGTCGATACGGATATTGCTCTTGAGGGGGCCGGCGCCGTCGGAGTCGAGAAACACGGAGGCCACGCCGCGCTCGGCGAGACGTTTGGCCATGCTGGAATCGACGCGCGAGGTCATCACGGCGACGCCGGGGGATTTGTTTTCGATCATTCGGCGGAAGGCATTTTCCGTGCGCAGCGAATCGTAGTTGGTGGTGCAGAGGAGCACCTCGAAGCCGTGGGCGAGGGCGGCAGTTTCGAAGGATTTGATGAGGCCGGGGTAGAAGGGGTTCTCGATGTCGGAGATGATGAGGCCGAGGAAATCGCTGCGACCACGGGCGAGGCGGCGGGCGTGGGAGTCGCGATGGAAATTCAGCTCGGTCATGGCGCGGGTCACGAGTTCGCGGGTTTCCGGCGTGACGAATTTGGTGCCGCTGAGGACGCGGGAGACGGTGGAGGCGGTGACGCCGCAGCGCTTGGCCACATCGCTCATCGTGGGCATCGAGGGTTTCGTCATCGGCGACACGTTTGGAGGGGGGCACGCGCCGGGGCAAACCCCAACGCGGCGCTCAATCGACGGCGCAGGCGGTGGTGTAAGAACCGTGGCGGAAGGCGCGGTGGCTGATGGGGTGAAGGCTTCAGCCGACGGGGTGGAGTTTGGAGGGATAGACTTTGCCGGCGTTCCACTGGCACACGTAGAGGCTGCCCTCGTCGTCCACGCAGACGTCGTGGGCGTGGAGGAATACGGGTTGGTCCTGGAGCAGCACCAGGAGTTCGCCGCGGTCGTTATACTGCGGGGCCTGGCCGCCGGGGTTGGAGATGACGCGGTTTTGGCGGTCGAGGATGGTGACGAAGCCGCGCTTCATTTTCGGGCGATAGTCGTTTGGCACCATGCCGAAGCAGACACCGGAGACGAGGAGGTCGCCGCTGATGACAGGACGGCTCATGAAGGCGCCGGGGAGATAGACGGATTTCACGAACTCGCCTTCTGGCGTGAACCACTGAAATTCGTTTCTCATGCGCTCGGTGCAGAGGAGGAGCGGGTCTTTTTCGCGGGAGTCGAAGACGAGGCCGTGGGCCTGGAGAAACTTGCCGGGGGCGAATTCGTTTTTGCCACCGAATTTGCCGAGGTAGTTTCCTGCGGCGTCGAAGCGCAGGATGAACTGCGAGCCATAGCCGTCGGCGACGTAGAGGCGGCCGTCGGGGCCGACGGCGACCTCGGTGGGGGCGTAGATGTCGGCGGGTTTATATGCGCCGCAAGCGGCGGCGGTGGGGAGCTCCATGAGGAGTTCACCGTCGAGGGAGGCTTTAACGACGCGGCCCTTGTAGTCGGCGATCCAGAAGACCTCGCGGCCGTTTTCGAAGGCGAGGGTGAGGCCGTGGGCACCGGGGAGGTTGAGGGTCCACGTGCCGAGCAGGGTGCCGGCTTTGGAGTAGATGAGGATGTTGTTCTTCGGTTGGTCGGTGAGGAGGAAGAGGCGGCCGTCGCGGACCTGGACCATCTCGTGGCAATTGTTGACTGGAGTTTTCGCGGGATCGGCTTGGCTCCAGAGATGATCGACGCGGTAGCGATGGGCGCCGTGGCCGACGATGGTGCCTTGGAAGGCGGGCGCGGTTTTGCTTTGGGAGAAAACGGACGGGGCGGTGATCGCAGCGGCGGTGGCGGTGATCGTGGTGGCGAGGAATTGGCGGCGGGTGGTGGGCATGGGTTGGGAGAAATCTATGGCCAATGAAACGCCCCGGTCTTCAACGGAGCCGGGGCGGTTGGGGTGTAGGGCGGATTCGGTCCACCCATGTTTTAGCGCGGGATCAGAAGCTGAAGGAGTTGGTCAGGTAGATCCGCTGCTCGGGGGCGAGGCGGTAGGAGGCGACGGAGCCGTCGGGCTGAACGGTGACGGGGACGAGGTCTTTGCCGGAGGCGTAGGCGTTGCGGACTTGGAGGGAGGCGCGCCAGTCGATCTTGTTGTTCCAGATCTTGCGGCCGTAGCCGATGGTGACGTCGATGTTGGTCTCGGCGGGGGCGTAGAAGGGATTGTTGATGCCGAGATCGACGGAGCCGTCGGGCTTGTATTTGGCGGGATAGCCGATGCCGAGTTTGCTCTGCCAGCGGAGGCCGGTGGTGAGGTTCCAGCCTTTGAGCCAGGTGTCGCGGCCGAAGGCGTAGTTACTCACGAAATTCGCGCGGTATTTGCGCTGCTCGGCGGCGGCGGAGCCCTCGGTGGCGCGCATCGTGGCGAAGGGAATGTAAACCGTGCTGCTCACGAAGGAGCCGACGGTCTCGACGCTGGTGGGGAGCGGTTGGGTGATGTCGAAACCAGTGGGGTAGTTGGTGCGGGGCTTGCCGGCGAGTTCGTTCCAGACGGGGGTGAGCGCGGCGATGACGGCCTTGGCGGTCGGGGCGATATTCGTCTGCACGGTCTCTTGCTGGGCGAAGTTGGCGAGGATGCGCCACTGTTTCGTGGGGTTGAAGACGACGTCGAGTTCGTGGCCCTTGGCGTTGAAGTCGGTGGTGTCGGTGGAGCCGGTGAGGCCGGTGACGGTCTGCGCCTGGTCGTTGGTGGCGGCGGAGCCGGAGTAATTGAAGCCGTAGAGGGTGCGGAAATTCGACGGGAGGGCGGCGAAGATCTTTTCGATTTCAGGCTTCCGGTTGATGCCGGGATTGCGGTTGGCGTTGTCCTCGGAAATCCAGAAGCCGGTCATCTGGATGATGGCGTTGGTGTAGTTGAACGGGACCGAGAAGCTGGCGCGGACGACGGAGGTATCGAAATGGTTGTAACGCATCGTGAGGCGGTCGTTGAAGAACGAGAGATTGAGGCCGTATTCGCGGGTCTTGCCCTCGGGCGAAGGGGTGACGTTACCGAAGTAGTCGAGGCGAGAGCCGAGGGGCGTGAAGTTCGACGAAGCGTTCATGAAGGCGCTGACGTCCATGCCGTCGGGCAGGCGAACGAGTTGGCGCGGCCAGCGGAGGACGCCGCTGTAGCTCTTGATCTCTTTGCCGACGTTGAATTCAGGGAATCCGTAAACGTTGTAGTCTTCGAAGCCCTTCACCTTGCCATCGGGATCGGCGGGATTGTAGGCGAGGTTGGCGCGGGGGGAGAAGCGCTTGGATTCGTCGCGGCGGATGCCGGCGGTGGTGACGAGCAGATTGTCCAGCCAGTAGCTTTGCAGGGTCGCGGCGTTGGAGGTGATGGTCTCGCGGTAGCGCGAACCCGAGTTGAAGATTTCCTTCAGGTTGGTCTGAACGGTCGTGTATTCGGCCTGGGTGGTAGTGGGGGTGCCGGCGGGGGCGCTCCAGAACGAGGTGGGCGTGGAGAGGCCGTCACGGATGGCGGTGATGCGGATCGGATTCAGTTTCAGCGGACTGCCGTTGAGAATGGAGGGCCCGAGGTAAACGAGCAGGTTGGGGAGACGGTTGAAACTGGCGGGATTGGTGCTGATCTGATCGGCGGCGGGACCGGCGGTGATGAGCTTCGTGGTGTAATTGAGGTTATCGATGACGGCGCGTTCGAAGAGGCCGGTGAGGGTGTGGCGGCCGAACCATTTGCCGAGGGTCGGGGAGATGTCCTTGAAGTCGTAGCGGACGAAGGGGGTGAGGCGGAGCGTGTGGCGGTCGGTGAAATTGTTGCCGTATTGCTGCTGGCTCATGACGGCGTAGGGCCGGCCGACGTTGGGGTTGATGCGGCCGTCGGGCAGGTAGGCGTTGACGTCGATGCGGACGTGGTTGGCGTTGCCCTGCGTGCCGAAGAAAGAGTTCCGGTTACGGGTGTCGTAGCGTTGCGTGTAGTAGGCGGCCTCGATGCCGAGGCGGTCTTCCCAGGCGCGTTGCTCGAAGGAAAAAGTGGCGGTGTGGAAGCTGTCGTTCTGGCGGCCGGTCTCGTCGATCTGGTGATTCTGCCAGTCGAAGGCGTCGAAGTTGGTGAAGCCTTGGAACTTGATGCCGGCGGGGCGGCGGCCGTCGGCGTAATAGCCGGCGGGGATTTCGCCGTTATTGAAGGTCTCGTAGAAGGCGACGGTATCGGCGGTGCTGTCGCGATTGACGGCGGATTGGAAGAGACCGTTGCGGACGGAGTTCGCGCCGGTGCCGGTGGTGAGGGTGCTGCGGAAACTCTGATCGGGCGTGGAGGAGGAGGTGGAGGCGAAGGGCGTGACGATGGAGCCGAAAATCTGGGCCTGGCCGATGAGGCGGCTGCTGGGGCTGGCGGTGAAAAAGGTGCCGGCGTCCTGCGTGGCGGCGTTGGGGTTGCGGGCGGGATCGTCGTAGAAATTCCAATCCCACGTGGGCTTGCCGGCGGCATACCATTGCTTGGAAATACTATCGAAGGGGAGGACGGCGAAGGGGCGGTTGGCCTTGGTGTTGCCGGACTCGAAGTTGGCGCGGAGCGCGGTCGTGCGGAAGGGCTCGTAACTGAGCGCACCATAAACCCGGCGCTTGGTTTCGAAGGCGGGGCGCTGGTTGTAGCGTTCCTCGTCGTTCAGTGCGGAGAAGCGGAAGGCCAGTTTTTTCCTGATGAGCACGCGGTTGAAATCGACCGAGGTGCGCATGCTGTCGTTGTCGCCGTAGCGGAACTCGATCTTGTTTTTGTCGCGGTTGAGATCGGCCTTGGCGGGAGTCGAGTCCACGACGCCGGCGGGGCTGCCGACGCCGAAGAGGATGGCGTTGGCCCCACGAATCACGGTCACACTGTCGGTGTTGTAGCCGTCGAACCCGTAGTCGTTGGTGAAGTAGCCACGGGTAGAAGTGGGGCCGGTAAGGCCGCGGG
>JANXLP010000202.1 GCA_025355125.1 Opitutaceae bacterium
GAAGTCGGCGAGCGGGCGGCAGTCGGGCACGCGCCACTGGGCTTTCATCGCTTGGGTGCTTTTGCCGAAGAGGGCATGGTCGCCCTTGCTACGGATGAGGGCGAAGTCGTCGTTGCCGCCGGTCTGCTCGTAGATGACGAGGGAGAGTTCCTTTTCGGTGCCGGAAAGCTTTTTGCGGGCGGAGAGGCGTTCGGCTTCGAGCAGGCGCTGCTCGATGAGTTCGGCGCGACGGGTCTGGACGGCAAAGTAGGTCTGGGCGAAGGCGATTTCGGGCTTCCGGGGGTCACCGTTCTGGGCGATGAGGTAGCAGGCGTAGCGGGTGAGCATCACGTCATCGACTTCGCGCTGCGTGCCGGAGCCGATGGAGACCATTTTCCTGACGTCAGGAAAATGGTTTTCCACCGTGTGGCCCGACACCTCACATGCGGTTTTAGCCTTGGCGATAACGGTTTGGAAATTCTCCCATTTCGAGTAGCCAAGAAGCTGCTGTAAATCGCGGGCGAGCCAATATTCTACGCCGGTTTCGGTCTGCTGGGCATGGCCTTCGAAGGTCGCGGTGAGTTGTTGAACTTGGTTGGTGTCCATGGCGGAGAGGAAGTGAGAACTGAGAATTTAGAAGTGAGAAAGAGGTTACGGATTCGGATTTCGCGGTCGGTTTTGAGAATGAGGCGGCATGTCCGGTTTTCTCACTTCTCACTTCTCAATTCTCACTTCACCCTTCGTAAGCGCTGAGTCCAGAGATGTCGCGGCCACCGGCGCGTTTGGTGAGGAGGGGGAGCAGGTCGGCCATGAGGGCGAGTTCGGCCTGGGTGCGGGCTTTCCAGCCGAGGTCACGCGGGGCCAGGAGGTCGCTCAGGTGTTCGCCGTCGAAAATCATTCGGACGAGGATGCTGTCCACGAAGGTTTGCAGGGCGGCGGGGGCGAGGTGGTGTTTTTGCGCGATGGCGGCGAGTTCGGCGGCGTCTTTCTCGGCTTTAAAGCGGGTGTAGCCGTCGCGGATGGCGTCTTCGCCGAGGCCTTCGCCGGCTTTGAGCGTGCCGATGTAGGCGGCGATGTCGTCGCGCTCGTTCATGAACTTGGCGTCAGACGAAATGAGGCCGATGAGCTGCTCGCGGCTCATCTTTTGTTTGCCCGGCCCCTGCTGGGAGAAGCGGGAGATGAGGCCCATAATGTAGTCGTAATCGATGACGGCGGAGGCGAACAGCACGAACTCGAAGTCGATCTGGGCCACGGGATCGTCGGCGTTTTCTTTGCTGGCCGTGCTTTTGCCCTGCTGCTCTTTGAGTTTCTTGGCGGTTTCCAGATACTGGCCTTTCCAGCCGCGCAGACTGTCGTCCGGCAGCACCTGATCGATGGTGGCTTTGTTTTCTTCGGTGAGGTCGGTGTATTGATCGAGCTGGATTTTGAGCCGCTGGACTTCCTTGAAACGCTCGATGAAGACCGTCTTGGCGGCATCGCCTTTCAGGTTGGCGACAGAGGAGGGGGCGCAGTCGAGGCCCTGAGACTTCATGAAGGCGTCGAGCTTCTGCACGGCGGTCTCAAGTTTCTGAATGACCACCGGAGCTTTTTCCACGAGCCAGATTTCGCGGGCCTGCTGGCCGGTCTTCTCGCCGGAGAAGAGGGCGATGGCGGCATCGACGGCGTCCTGCTGCTGGCGGAAGTCGAGGATGTTGCCGTAGGGCTTGGTGGCGTTGAGAATGCGGTTGGTGCGGGAGAAGGCCTGGATCAAGCCGTGGTGCTTGAGGTTCTTGTCCACGTAGAGCGTGTTCAGGTATTTGGAGTCAAAGCCGGTGAGCAGCATGTCCACGACAATGGTGATGTCGATTTTCTGCGCGGCGGGGTAGTCGGAGTTGGGCCACTGCTGGTCTTTGATGCGCTTCTGGACGTCCTGGTAGTAGAGATCGAACTCGGAGATGCGGTGATTGGTGCCGTAGCGGGTGTTGTAGTCGGCGAGGATGGCCTTGAGGGCGTCCTTTTTCTGGTCGGGCTCGACCTCGTTGTCGGCCTGCTCCTGCGGCAGGTCTTCTTGGATCTGCTTCACATCGGGATCGCCCTCGGCGGGCGGGGAGAAGACGCCGGCGATGTTGAGCGGTTTATAGTCGGGATCGGCCTGCTGCTTCTCGGCCTGCAGGGAGGCAAACAACGCGTGGTATTCGATGGCGTCGTTGATGGAGGAGGTGGCGAGGAGGGCGTTGAAGCGGCGGCCGCCGGTGGCGGTGTCGTGCTTTTGGAGGATGGCCTCGATGACGGCGCGTTTGGCGAGGGCCTCGCCGGGCTTGGGGACCGCGTTGCCGGCGGGCTTGAAGTAATCGACGTGGAAGCGGAGGACGTTCTCATCCTCGATGGCGTGGGTGATGGTGTAGGCGTGAAGACGTTTCTGGAAGAGGTCTTCCGTGGTCTTCATGGAGGCCTGGGTGTCCTCGATCTTCTGCTGGGCGGCGTTTTCGTCGAAGATGGGCGTGCCGGTGAAGCCGA
>JANXLP010000226.1 GCA_025355125.1 Opitutaceae bacterium
GGTGAGAGCGTCGTCGTCCTCCATGAAGACGAGCGACGTGGTGAGGCGCACGATATCGCGCGGCGTGAAGTGTTCGCCGGCGGTCTCGTTGGAACTCTCGGCGAAGCGCCGGATGAGTTCCTCGAAGACGAGGCCCATCTCGTGATTGGAGACGGCGGACGGGCTGAGGTCGGAGAGGCGGACGCGCTGGACGACCTTGTAGAGGAGGTTGGCGTCGTTGAGCTGGCCGACGAATTCGGAGAAGTTGAAATACTCGAAGATCTCGCGGGCATCCTTGGAGAAGGCGGCGACGTAGGACTCGAGGTTGGCCTTGATGCCGGACTCGCCGAGCGTGCCGAGGTCCATGCGCGAGGTGTTAAAGAAGGAGAGGCCGCCGGTAGCGCGGAGGAGGAGTTTTTCGCGGGCCTCCTCGGGGAGCTTTTGTTTGGCGAGCTTATCGACCTCGGCGAGGACCTTGGCCTTGGACGGCGCGAGCACGCACTCGAGACGGCGGAGCAGCGTGAACGGGAGAATGATGCGGCCGTATTGGCTCTGCTTGAAGTCGCCGCGAAGGAGATCGGCGATGGACCAGGAGTAGGAGGCGAGGTTGTTGGAGGCTTGGGACATGCGGACGAAAGGGTGAGAAGCGGGGAGCCGGGAGAGAGGAGCGATCAGGCGGGAGCACCGAGGCTGGCGACGAGGACAGGGAGCGCGCGGAGGCGGGGCAATCCCGCAGTCGGCTAGGACGGAGAAAGTGAGAGTGGGAGGGGCGCGAGGGTTGCGTGCGAACGGCGCGAAGGGACGCGAAAAGGGGAGGGTCGGAGAGGGCCCACGGAACACACGGAAGACACGGAAGCCGGATGGGGCGGAGTCGCGAGCGAGCGAGCTCCCACATCGGAAGGAGGGGGGCGGGCGCTACGGGGTGGCCGCGTGGACGCGGAGGATGGCGGCGAGGCTGAGGTCGACGTCGGCTTCCGTGGTGGCCCAGGAGGACACGCTGATGCGCATGGCGGTGCGGCCTTGCCAGACGGTGATGCCGGCCCAGCAGGTGCCTTCGGCTTGAATCGCGGCGATCACGCGCGCGGTGCGGGCGGCGTCGCCGAAGGTGACGAGGACTTGGTTGAGGACGACGTCGTTGAGAATCTCGAGGCCGGCGGCGGAAAGTTTTTCGGCGAAGCGGCGGGCGTGGGTGCAGTTGCGCGTGATGAGGTCGGCGAGACCGGTGCGGCCGAGGGAGTGGAGCGCGGCCCAGACCTCGACGCCGCGGGCGCGGCGGGAAAGCTCGGGCGTGTAATCGGCGGGGTTGCGCGCGATGCCCTCGGTGGGGAGATAGGCGGCGGTGATGGCCATCGCGGCTTGAAGGGCGTGGGGGTCGCGGACGAAGGCGAGGCCGCAGTCGTAGGGGACGTTGAGCCACTTGTGGGCGTCGGTGGCCCAGGAGTCGGCGTCGGCGAGGCCGGTGGCGAGATGGCGGAGTTCGGGCGCGGCGGCGGCCCAGAGGCCGAAGGCGCCATCGACGTGGACCCAGGCTCCGGTGGCGTGGGCGTGGCGACAGATGGCGGCGACGGGATCGAAGGCGCCGGTGTTCACGTTGCCGGCCTGCGCGATGATGATGGTGGGGCCGGCGATTTTTTCCGGGAGAAGTTCGGCGCGGAGGCGGCCTTGGTTGTCGGTGGGGATTTTTCTCACACGGCTGCGGCCGAGGCCGAGGATGCCGAGGGATTTGGTGACGGAAGGATGAATCTCGGCGCCGACGATGACGGTGATGGGCGGGGCGCCGAAGAGGCCGTCGGCTTCGACGTCCCAACCGACGCGTTTGAGGACGGTGTGGCGCGCGGCGGCGAGGGCGCAGAGGTTGGCGACGGTGGCGCCGGTGACGAACGCGCCGGTGGCGGTGGGCGGGAGGGCGAGGACGTCGAGGAGCCAGCGGAGGGCGACTTGCTCGATGACGGCGGTGGCGGGCGTGGCGCGGTGGAGACAACTGTTTTGATCCCAGGCGCCGGCGAGCCAATTGGCGGCGAGCGTGGCGGGGAGGGCACCGCCGATGACGAAGCCAAAGAAACGTGGGCCGGCCATCGCGGTGGTGGCGGGCGAGCCGACCTCGTCGAGGAGGCGGAGGGTTTCAGAGGGGGCGATGGGGTTTTCGGGGAGGGGCGTTTCGAACGCGGAGAGTTGCGCGACGGCGGCGGGCGTGGGGGCTACCGAGCGGGTGGCGAGGCCGTCGAGATAGCGGAGGGCGCGGGTGGTGGCGTCGGGGAGGAGGGAGTGCATGAGGAGTAAGGCGTAAGAGGTGTAAGGGCCTAAGGGGGCGTCTAAAATGGTAGGGTTGCCTGCGGCGGATCGAAAGTGGCACGGGCGTCCCGCCCGTGGGTTCGGAACATGGGCGGGACGCCCATGCCACGACGGACCAGATCGGAGACCTTTTTAGACGCCCTCTAAAGGCCTAAGAGGAGTATGGGGTGGGGAGTATTGAGCTGAATCGGAGGGGCGGGAGGCGGAGTCGGGCTGTGGGATTTTAAGTGTGGATGGCGCGGAGGAATGGTGGGGCGGAAGGGATTTCACCAGGGAGATACAGAGGCACAGAGATTCGAAGAAATGAAGTGGGAAGGCTGGTCGCCGAGTGGTGATGAGGCACGGCGGAAGGTGAGTGTGCGGTTGGGGCGGATAAGGAACTGTGAGGCGGGAGCGGAGCGGATTTTTTCCACGGATGGCACGGGTCGACGCGGATGTCGGACGGCGGGCCCGGTGATCCCGCGGCCACTGCGGAGATAGTTTTGGGGGCCGGGGATTGAAAATAAAAAGCCCGGACGGGTCAGGTCCGGGCTGAGGAGAAAGATTAAGAAAAAGAGAACGATGGGCAGAGGCGCTAGGGGGCGGTGGGGAGTTCGACGGTGAAGGTGGCGCCGCGGCCGGGGCCGTCGCTGTGAACGGCGATGGAGCCTTTCATTTCCTTCGCGGCGTTGGCGCTGGAATGCAGGCCGAAGCCGTGGCCGTTTTTGCGGGTGGTGAAGCCGTGGGCGAAGATGTTGGCGAGGTTGGCGGGGGCGATGCCGACGCCGTTGTCGCGCACGGAGAGGAGGACGCGTCCGGGGGCGCCGGCCTCGATGCGGAGGGTGATGATTTTTTCCGGGGCGGCGCCGTCGTCGGCGGCGTGTTTGGCGTTGGCGATAAGGTTGACGAGGATCTGGAGAACCTTGCCGCGCTCGCCCTGAATGCGGGGGACGGGGAAGAACTCGCGCTCGACGTGGACATCGTGGCGGGCGAGCGAGCTGACGTTCATGCGGAGGGAGTCTTCCATCAACTCGGCGGCGTCGAGGGGCTCGGCGACGCCGATCATCGTGGCGTAAGCCTGCTGCATGACGACGACCTCGCGGATGTGATCGACGTTTTTTTGGAGCGACTCGACTTCGGCGAGGAGACGGGTGCGCTCTTCGAGGGCGTTCAGGGCGAGGGAGGCGATGAACTCGGGGAGGCGGCGGCCTTTGGGGTCGTTGGTGAGAAAGTCTGCGAGGTCGTCGCGGTGGGTGGCGAGGAGGGCGGAGAGTTTGCCGAGGCTTTCGGCTTTGGATTGGCGGAGGCCGGTGGCGAGGAGGGTGGACGAGATGTTGAGGCTGTTGAGGACGTTGCCGACGTTGTGGAGGACGCCGGTGGCGACTTCGGCCATGCCGGCGAGGCGGGAGGTCTCGATGAGTTCCTTACGGGTGCGCTCCAGCGCGTCCTCGGTGTTTTTCGCGGCGGTGACGTCCTGGCTGATGCCGAAGGTGCCGATGATCTCGCCGGATTCGTCGCGGAGCGGGAGCTTGGTGGTGCGGGCCCACGTCTCGCGGCCATCGGCCCAGGTGAGTTTTTCGACCTGACCGAGAATGGGGTTGCCGGTGCTCATGATGCTCTCCTCGTCGGCGCGGGCCCAGAGCGCGTGCTGCGAGGAGAAATAATCGCCATCGCTCTTGCCCACGAGATCGGCGGGATTTTGGAGGCCGTGGCGGCGGGCTTTGGATTTGCTGACGGCGATGAAGCGGCTGTCGCGGTCCTTGAAATAAACGAGGTCGGGGACGTTCTCCAAGAAGGCGGTGACGAGGGTGCGGTCGAGGGGCGCGGCGGAGGCATCGACGGCACCGGGAGCGGGGGCGAAGGAGGTCATGAGGTAAGGACGCAGTCGAGCATGGTGGCGACAGGGAGGTGACGGGCGATGGCGGCGGCGAGGGCGGCGGGGCGGACGGGCTTGGCGAGGTAGTCATCCATGCCGGCGGCGAGGAAGGCCTCGCGGTCGCCGGGCATGGCGTTGGCGGTCATGGCGATGATGCGGAGGGCGGGCGAAAAGCCGGGTTCGCCGGCGGCCTGGGCGGCGCGGATATGGCGGGTGGCCTCGACGCCGTCCATCTCGGGCATCTGCGCGTCCATGAGGACGAGGGCGTAGGGTTTGCGGCGGAGGGCGGCGAGGGCGGCGACGCCGTTGACGGCGACATCGGCGGTGTAGCCGAGGTTGCGGAGTTGGAGGAGCGTGACCTTTTGGTTTACCAGATTGTCCTCGGCGAGGAGGATGACGGTTTCGCCGGCGAGGGAAAACGCGCGGGGCGTGACGGCGCACACGGGCGCGATGGGCGAGGCGGAGGGAGCGGCGAGGACGCGGGCGAAGGTGGCGCGGATTTTTTCAGCGTGGAGGGGTTTGAGATCACAGGCGGCGAGGCGGTGGCGCTGGATCTCCGCCTGAGTGAGGCGTTCGCCACGCGAGGTGAGCAGGACGAGGGTGGGGAGGCGCAGCGCAGGGTCGGCGTTGATGGCGGCCGCGAGTTCCAGGCCGTCGGTGCCGGGCATGTGATGGTCGAGGACCACGAGATCGAAGGGAGCACCGGCGGCGGCGGCGGCGCGGAGGAGGGTGAGGGCGGCGTCGGCCGAGTCGGCCGCGGCGTGGGGGAGTCGCCAGGCGGTGCAGAGGTGGTCGAGGAGTTTCCGGTTGGTGGCGTTGTCATCCACGATGAGCGCGCGGTGGTGGGTGAAGTCGGCGGGCGGGAGGGCGGGGGAGGGCGGGAGGAGTTCGGCGAGGCCGAGGCGGGCGGTGAACGCAAACGTGGAGCCTTGGCCGGGGGCGCTCTTGAGGCTGATCGTGCCGCCCATGAGTTCGGTGAGGCGTTTGCAGATGACGAGGCCGAGGCCGGTGCCGCCGAAGCGCCGGGTGGTGGAGCTATCGGCCTGCACGAAAGGGTGAAAGAGAGCGGACTGAATGCCGAGGGGGATGCCGATACCGGTATCGGTGATGGCGAAGCGGATGAGCTGGGAAGAGGGAAGTTGAGAGTTGAGGGTTGAGAGTTGAGAGTCGGGTGCGGATTCGGGGACGAGGGAGACGTTGAGAACGACTTCGCCGCGGTCGGTGAATTTGAGGGCGTTGCCGAGGAGGTTGAGGACGATCTGGCGGAGGCGGACGGGATCGCCGCAGACGTGGCGGGGCACGGCGGGGTCGATGTCCATGACGAGTTCGAGGCCTTTGCGAGCGGCGGTCTCGGCGTGCAGGTCGAGGGCGAGTTCGAGGTGTTCGGCGAGATCGAAGTCGATGTGTTCGAGAAGAAGGCGACCGGCCTCGATCTTGGAGAAGTCGAGGATGTCGTTGATGATCGTGAGGAGACTGTCGCCGCTGGCGCAGATCGTCTGGGTGAGGTCGCGCTGCTCGGCGTTGAGAGGGGTGCCGAGGAGGAGGCCGGCCATGCCGAGGACGCCGTTCATGGGCGTGCGGATCTCGTGGCTCATGTTGGCGAG
>JANXLP010000258.1 GCA_025355125.1 Opitutaceae bacterium
CATATCGAGGCAGGCGATTACGGGGCTTGGCACCGCGCTTGGGTTGAGCGTTACGAGACGGGTGCGGCGGCGCGCGTGGCCTAATGTCTGCGTCGTGCGGCTAGCTACTTCACGGGGACCGGACACTACGGCGTGACGGGCGGAAAAAATTCGGACCAGAGCGGGGAAATGTAGTCAGAGCCGAGCGGCTGGAGGTCTTTTGCGAGCCACGCGATGGTTTCTTTGCCGCCGGCCCAGCCACGATCGCCTTCCTTGGCTCGGAACATCGTGTCCGACACGCCGACCGCCATGCGGCGCTCGATGTCGCGGCCGGACAGGTGATCGGACCAGAGCCGGGGCACGCGGAACGTTGCGGCGGTGCCAAGGTTGATAATCAGGCCTTCGAACGCGTAGATGATGCTGGTGCGCATCCCCGGGCCGTCCATCGACTCTAGTTCGTAGCACATGCCCATGTGGCCTTCGTCGGGCGAGAGCGTGGCGGTGCTCGCCCGTTGTAACAGGCGGGGGTGGTTGGCGCCGTCGATCACGATGATCGTGCGCACGGATTTCGCATACATGCGGTCGCATTGCGTGCGGTAAATCTCCCTCGGTTGGGCGAGCGTGCGTCTCTGGTAGCTGTAACTATTGCGGATGCCCGCGCCGCACGCGGGCACCCCTTCCGGTTGGCTGGGCGCGGGGCTGTTCCGGTGGGTGTAGGCGCCGCCGCCCATGAAGAGCTCGCGCATCGCCGGCTCGTGGTGCCAGCAGCGATAGATGTTCAAAAGATTGGCCGCCTTGAGTTGCGCGTTGAAGGCGTTGAAGTCGAAAGTGAGGAAAAAATTGTTCAAATCCTTCGCGCCGAAATAGAGCGATGCGGTCGCCATCATGTCCACGTAGCCCACGTAGCCCTCGGCGATGTTGGGATTCCAGCGCTTGTGCTGCAGGCCGATGCCGTCGATGCGGGTGTGGTCGTCGTTGTCGTCGTCGGTCAAATGATGTCCGGCGGCGGCGAGTGCGTGCATAGTGAGATCAGCGCGCTGGCGGCCGGCGGGCGAGAGTGCGGTCCAGATCGCGGGCGGGCGCTTGGCGAGCAGGAGGATTTGTGCGGCGGCGTTATGGGTCCAACCGGCGATGCCGCCGGCGGCGTCGGGCTCGCGGGTGTGGCCTTCGGCGTCGGGGCCGGCGCCGTCGAGTAGGGTGCGGAGCGTGGCAGTGACGTCCTCCGCGAGCGCATGATCGCCGATTTTGCGATCCGGGTTCAGGTGGGCCGCGACGGCAGTGAGTTGCAGGGCGAAGGTGGTCGGCGAGGTGGTGCCGCTGACTGAGGGAGACCAAAGTAAAACCGCGGCGCCTCGTTTTGCCGCGCCGAGACAAGGATTGCGCATTGAACAAGCGCACCGGGGGCGTTTAGTTCCGGCCCTCGTTTTTCCGCATCGCCCACTTTGTATCTATGAAAGTTCTCATCACCGGCGGCGCCGGCTTCCTCGGCTCCCACCTCTGCGACCGCCTCTCGAAGGACGGCCACGAAGTCATCTGCCTCGATAATTTCTTCACCGGCTCCAAGGCCAACGTCGCCCACCTGGTGGGCAACCCGCGCTTCGAACTCGTCCGCCACGATGTGATCGATCCGTTTAAGTTCGAGGTGGATCAGATCTACAACCTGGCGTGCCCGGCGTCGCCGCCGCACTACCAGTTCAACCCCATCAAGACCACCAAGACATCCGTGATGGGCGCGATCAATTGCCTCGGCCTCGCCAAGCGGGTGAAGGCCCGCGTTTTTCAGGCGAGCACGAGCGAGGTTTTTGGTGATCCGGCGGTTCACCCCCAGCCCGAAAGCTACTGGGGCAACGTGAATCCCATCGGCAAACGCTC
>JANXLP010000275.1 GCA_025355125.1 Opitutaceae bacterium
AATTGATTACGGTCCCTGGCATAGGCCGCGCCGAGTTCCAGTGCATTCTGCGCCACACCCAGGGCGCGGGCGCCGGTTTGAATGCGGGCGCTTTCGAACGTCTCCATCAACTGCTTGAATCAGCCTTATGTGGTTTACCCAATTTGGTGGATGCGGCGCGCGCTGCTGCCGATCACCTATATCTGCAATCTCGTGGTGCGCCTGTTCATCCGCGGGACCCCCGAGGTCCATCACTCCGACGAGGAAATCCTCCTGCTAGCAGAACGCGGCGCCCAACAGGGCACGCTCACCAAGAGTGAATCCAGCATCATCGCCAACGCGCTCTCCCTCGACAATGTGCGCGTGAGCACGATCATGACGCCGCGCACGGTGGTCACGGCGTTGCGTCGCAACGCAAGCGTGAGCGATGTGTTTCGCGAGTTTCCCAGCCTGCCCTTCGGCCGCATGCCGGTTTATGGCAAAAACATCGACGACATCGTCGGCTTCGTGCGTAGGCGCGACCTGCTCAAAGCCAAGGCCAACGATCAAGACGGAGTTCTTGTCGAGCAGCTCATGAGCGAGACGCATTTCATCCCCGAGACGGTCGCCGTGGCTCAGGGCCTTCAGCTCTGTTTGAAAGTGCATACGAAGATGCTCGTCGTCGTGGACGAGTTTGGTGCGACCGCCGGCGTGCTCACGATGGAGGACATCATCGAGCACATCCTCGGACGTGAGATCTTCGAAAAAGACGACATGGCCGTCGATATGCGCGAGCTCGCGCGGTCGCAGCAGTTGCGCACAACGAAGCTCACCGTCAAAGCACGCACGTAAAATTAAACGAACGATTCCCCCCTATGCCACTCGCCTATTGGGTTCACAACCTCAGTCCCTTTTTCGTCCAATTCACCGAGAGCATCGGCATTCGATACTACGGTCTGGCCTACATGCTGGGCTTTATCACGGCGGGCGGACTGCTCTACCTTTACGCCCGCGCCGGCCGGTCACAACTGCCCGCCGAGAAGATCACCGATTTGATGGTGTCAGTGGTCTTCGGCGTGCTCATCGGCGGACGGGTTGGTTATTTCGTCCTCTATCAACCCGAGTCGTTGCTGCACGATCCGCTGGCCCTTTTGCGCGTATGGGATGGCGGGATGGCGAGTCACGGCGGGTTTGTGGGTTTGGGCGTGGCTCTGGCGTGGTTCGCACGGTCGCAGAAGATTCCATTTTTTCACCTCTGCGATCTTATCGCCTCGACGGCGGGAGCCGGCCTGCTGTTTGGCCGCGTCGCCAACTTCATCAACGGCGAACTCTGGGGGCGCGTGACTGAAGTGTCGTGGGCGGTGATTTTTCCGCACAGTTCGCCACCGGGCACGCCGTTGGAATTCATCGAGCCCCGGCATCCGTCGCAACTTTACGAGGCGGCGCTGGAGGGCGCACTCATGCTGGCAATCATGCAATGGCGGTTCTGGCGGAGCGATGTCACCCGCACTCAACCCGGCCGGCTCGCCGGTGAATTCTGGCTGCTCTATGCCGTCGTGCGCGTGTTTTGCGAGGCGTTCCGCGAGCCTGACGCATCGCTGTTGATGGGCATGAGTCGAGGCACGTTTTACTCGTTCTTCCTCGTGTTCGGAGGCCTGGTCTTCATCGGCCAGGCGATCATGAAAAAAAAGCCGGCTAACCGATAGCCGACCCTGTTTTATTTCTTCAACGAGGCGCAGAAACGCGCGAGACGCTCGACGCCCTTCTTGATGATCTCGTCGCTCGTCGCGTAGCTGAGGCGCAGATAACCCTCGGCACCGAATGCGCTACCGGGGACGGCGGCGACTTTCTCGGTGTCGAGAAGGCGGCTGCAGAAATCGACGTCCTTGAGGCCGAAGCTCGAGATATTCGGGAAAAGATAAAACGCACCCTCGGCGAGCAGACAGGTGATGCCGGGGATCTTGTTGAGTTCGACGTGGAGGAATTTCCGGCGGCGATCAAACGCCACGAGCATATCCTTCAGCGCAGCCTGGGTTTTTTCTTTTTCCTTCAACGCGGCGAGCGCGCCGTATTGGGCGAAGGTCGTGACGTTGGACGACATCTGGCTTTGCAACTCGGAGACGGCCTTGGCTATAGGCGGTGGCGCAACGAGGGTGCCGATGCGCCAACCGGTCATGGCGTAGGTCTTGGAGAAACCGGCGACGATGATCGTGCGGGCTTCGGCCTCTTTGCTCAGCGTTGCGATGCAGGTGGCCTGCGCGCCGTCGTAAACGAGGTGTTCATACATCTCGTCGGCGAGGATGTAGAGATTGTGCTTAACCGCGATGTCCACGAGCGCGGCTAACTCGGCGCGGGTGTAGATGGCGCCGGTGGGGTTCGAAGGAGAATTGAGGATGACGAGCTTCGTTTTCGGAGTGATGGCGCCCTCGAGTTGCGCGGGCGTGAGTTTGAAGCCGGTGCGGTCGTCGGCGAGGACGAGCTTCGGGACGGCGCCGGCGAGTTTCACCATCTCGGGATAGCTCACCCAAAAAGGCGCCGGCACGATCACTTCATCGCCCGGCGAGCAGGTTGCGAGGACGCCGAGGTAGCAGGAAAATTTTCCGCCGGGAGAAACGACCACCTGTGACGGCAGCACCTTCAGGCCGTAATCGGCCATGTAACGCTCGGCGACCGCGACTCGGAGCGGCTCGATGCCGGGCGTGGGCGCGTATTTGGTTTTGCCGCCCTGCAACGCCGCGATGCACGCATCCTTGATGTGTTGGGGTGTATCGAAGTCAGGCTCGCCAGCGGCGAAACCGCAGACGTCTTCGCCAGCGGCCTGCAGGGCCTTGGCTTTGGCGTCCACCGCGAGGGTCGGCGAAGGCGAGACATTCAGGGCCCAAGTGGACAGTGGCAGAGGGGAGGAAGACATGGCGTTAAAATCAGGACTAAAAGGAAGCACGGCGGGCAATGGCAAGCTCCGCACCGCCACATGACAGGCACGACGTGGCCCAGCGAAGCGCGGCGCCGAAAGACGGCGCGCCCGACTCAGCGCTTGGCTTTTTTCTTCGCCGCACCGGCGGGCTGCGCGGGCAGTGCCTCGATGGCCTGACGGAGGACTTCGCCCACGCTCGCACGCTTCTGGCGGGCGATCCGTTTGAGTAGGCTGCGTTGCTCGGAGCCGACGCGCACCGAAATCTGGCGATAGGGATCGGTGGAGAACTCGCAGCTAGCAAA
>JANXLP010000297.1 GCA_025355125.1 Opitutaceae bacterium
GACGGAGCCGATCATCGTGCAGGCAAACGGCAAGCTGACGATGAACTACCTGGACACACGCGGCCTGCCGCTGTCCGGTCTGCATCTCAGCGCGGCGGCGGCGCTGCCGATGCTCATGGTCGGGCAGTCCAAGGATGAGGATCGGAACAAGCTGCGGCAGGCGCTGCTCTCGAATGCCATTGGCCGCCTCTACGATGATTTCTCGCGGTGGTATCTGAACAAGCACCCAGATCAACGGGCGGCGCTCGCGCGGCGGGCTTGCGCGGCACGAGCGTGTCTTCGCTCGGGCTCGGTGAGGGCATGGCGTGGCCGGTGGCGTCGGGTGGCACGAGGGTTTTGGGGCCGGGCGGTTGCTCGGCGGGGAGATTGTAAAGGGCGATGAGGACGTGCTTGTGCTGGACGCTGCGGGGGAAGCGGCCCTGCCAGTATTTCGGAGTAGGGCCGGGATTGAAGGTGAAGACGGGCGAGTCCGGGCCGAAGGTCGCCTGCCAGATGTGCTGCTGATAGCCGGGCGCACCTTTGCGGTAGTCTTGCGCGGTGGAGAGTTGGTAGTCGGGGGTGCGGTAGGTGTATTTATCGACGCGTTGGAGGCTGGTGCGGTCGAGATCGGGAAGCGGTTCACCGCGGCGGGCGAGTTCGCGGTAGGTGCCGAGCACGGCGTCGCCGTAGGGTTTGATGACGACGCCGTAGCGGTGGAGCGTGTCGCGCCAGAGATCGGTGACGCGGTAGCTGGCCTCGATGCTCGCGAGGGTGCGAAATTTTCCGCCTTCGTTGAGCAGCCAGAAATGTTCGGGGTCTTCGAAGCGAAGGCCGAAACGGGCGGCGTCCTCAATGAGCAGACTCTGGCGCTCGCGGTTGATGAACTCCGATGGACGATCACTTGCAAGCAGGGCGATGGTGGGCGGAACTTGATAACGTCGGCTGGAAGCGAGCGACACGGCGGCATCGCCACCGCCTGGCGAACCGACGCCCCAGACGAGGTATTGCAGGGGGGAGGAGCCTTCGCCGCGCCCGCCGTTGGCGAGGGTCGTAGAATACGAACGGCTGTGCGAGGTGCCGTAGGTGCCGCGGAAGGAATCGACCACGATGTCGAACAGCATGACGTCGAGTAGCATCGTGGCCCGGCGCGCGATTTCGGCGTCGGTGGAAAGTTCGGCGAGGGCGAGGAGCGCCGTCATCGTGACGGGGTAGTAGCCGTTGGAATCCCACTCGCTGAAGCCGACTTTGGCTTTGATCTCGATCCAGCGCAAAATGCGGGCGCGGGCTTGGTCGCGATGCCACGCGCCGGAGCGGCGGTTGTTGGAAAAATCGGTGTCGGGAAAACTGTCCGGCGAGAAATTCGGCGGTGTGATAGCCGATTTGGTGGTTCTCACTTCACATTGAGAGGAGATCGGTGCCGGGCTCGTCGACCCAGTATTTGAAACCGAGGAGGGTGGCGCGAATCTCGGCGCGGAGTTCGGCGGTGAGGAGCGAACCCGGGTGACCGAGGAGGCGCAGCAGCATCACGGCATCGAAATCGGAGGTGTCGTCGCGGCGCCCGATTTTCGCGAGGGAACGGCGGATGACGGCGGCGTCGAGCGGGCCGCGGTCGAGGGCGAGTCGGGCGAGCTGGGCGTCGAGGGCGGGGCGCGGGGAGGACGTTGCGAGGTTGAGGGTTTCGAGGCGGCGCGAAGCGAAGTCGCCGCGGGGCTCGGAGAAATAGTCGCGTGCGGGCGTGGTCGCGGCGGAAAGTGAAGCGAACAACAGGAGGGCGAGAGCGACGATGGAGGATGTTTGCGGGGCCATTATTTTCGTTGGTCGTGCCGCAGGTCGGTCTCGGAATCGAAGTTACCCTTGCCGCGGGTGGTAGCCGTTTGGCCGTCGGCGGTCGCGGGAAGTTGGGTGCGGAATTCATCCTTCACCAATCCGATTTTCTCGAACGGGATCGGTTGAAACGCCGGTGTTTTTTTGAAGATTGGCGAGTCGGGGCGAAGTTGAAAGTTGCCGTGGGCCTCGTCCACGAAACCCGCGTCCTCCGCGCCGAGATCGAGATTGTCCTGCACGGCCACGGCCTGCAACTCGGTGGGTTTTCCGCTGGTGTGGATGAGCGTTTTGCACCGCACCGTGACGTTGTGGCGGATGACGTTGCCGAGCGGGATGTCGCGCTGGCCGTCGAGCAGCTTCGCCAGCGTCGGGTAGCGCGTGCTCCACGGCGGCAGCTGCACTGCGAACGAACGCAGGCGCTTGATCATGCCGGGATTGTTTTGGTAGCCGCGGGCGACGCCGCGCGAATCGATATGGATCGCGCGCTCGGTATCGATGATGAGGTTGTTCTCGATGAGGTTGTCATGGCCGCCGCCGATGAACGGGCCATAGAAACAGCCGCGCACGACGTTGCCAGAAATCGTGTCGCCGCTGTCGCCGTCGTCCATGTAGAAGGCGTTGGCGCGCGGGCTGTCGTGAACGTAGTTGTGACGCACGATGTTGCCGCGGCTCGTCCAGTCGTTCGCCGTGTAGAACGTGCCCATGTCGCCGCTGGTCAGCACGACGCGGGAGATTTCGTTGAACTCAAAAATGTTGTCGTTGCCGCCGTAGAGCACGCCCGCGTGCGGCAAATCGTGGATGAAATTGTGCGCCACGCGGCAGCCGACGGCGTCGGTGGCGCCATAAGCGCCGACGTGAATACCCGCCGCGTAAGTTTTCTGGCGAAGGCCGAGGTGGTGCAGGTGGTTGTTTTCAGCAAAGTGGTTTGCGGGCGTGAGCGTTTTGCGATCACCGCCACCGAGGTAAATGCCGCCTTGGCCCAGGTCGTAAAAATCCGAGCTGCGCACGCCGTGGCGCTGGCCGCCGCGCACCAGCACGCCGCT
>JANXLP010000414.1 GCA_025355125.1 Opitutaceae bacterium
CCGGCCACGAACGTGCGGTCATACAGAAACACCATGAGCGGCGCCGAAACCATCACCTCCTTCGTCGCCATTCCCAGGATGCACGCCGCCACCGAGAGAACCAACCAGCGCCGGTCCTGCGCCTCACAACCCCGCACAAAACCATAGAGCGTGAGGAGGTAAAACAAACCCATCAGCGATTCCGTCCGCTGCACGACGTAGGTCACCGACTCGGTCTGCAACGGGTGCAGCGCCCAGAACAGGGCGGCGGCCAGCGCGATTTCCGTCGCGTGATCGGTGATGGCCCGACCAACGGCCACGCGTTGCAAGGTCCGTCGCACCAGCCCGAAAAACGTCAGCGCCGCGAGCAGGTGGACCGTGATGTTGGTCACGTGGTAGCTCCCGACATCCAACCCGCCCCAAGCATAGTTGAGCGCGAGCGACACATTGAGCACCGGCCGGCCGTCCACCGTCACACCGCCGCGAGGTGGAAAGAACACCTCCCCCGAAAGTTTACGGATCGTCGGATTCTCCGTGATCGATCCGTGATCGTCGAAAACGAAAGGCGCACGGAGGGTATTGGCATAGACGAGAAAAACGAGCAGGCTGAGAGCCCCGCCGATCAGCGCCTTTTGGGTGGACCCGCGCGCCCAGAAAGACCCCGGTGAATCTTTCCTCGCGTTCACCACCGTCGATTTCACTTCAGTGGCCATCCGATCACGCCACGCGCGCGCACCCACCCGAAATGAAAACCTCAAAGAAGTCGGGGAATGTGGGGTGCATCGCCCCCATGCGAAGCCGCGCGGCTGGCGTCGTCAAGTGAGCGCATGGTGCGATCCCACATCCCGATGCCGAGGCAAGCCCCCGAACGCCACGGCTCGCCCCGCCGGGGCCTGACGGCCCGCTACTATTCGCTCAACGCAGCCCGCTCGCCTTGCGCGCGCGACCGATCACCTGCTCCGCCACCGCCCGCGCCCGCAGCGCACCCTCGCGCAGCACCGCATCGACGTGATCGAGATTGGCCGCGAGTTCCGCGCGACGCGCCCGCGCCGACGCGAAGTAATTCCAGTAGTTCTCAAACAGCGCCTTCTTCAGATCCCCGTAGCCGAGTCCGCCCGCGCGCAGCCGGTTCTCGTAGTCGAGCGCCACTTCCGGCGTCGTGAAAAATTTCAACAGCTGGATCGCGAGATTCTTCTCCGCATCGGGCTTGGGCTCCGCCGGTGTGCGCGAATCCATCACAATGCCCATGATTTTTTTCCGCAGCGCCTTCTCGTCGCCGAAGATCTCGATCGTGTTGCCGTAGCTCTTCGACATTTTCTGACCGTCGAGCCCCGGAATCACCGCAACCTCGTCGCGGATTTCCGACTCCGGTATCACGAAGGTCTCACCGTAGGTGTGGTTAAACTTAATCGCCATGTCGCGCGTCATCTCGACGTGCTGCTTCTGATCCCGGCCGACTGGCACGCGGTTGACGTCGTAGAGCAAAATATCCGCCGCCATGAGCACCGGATACGCGAAGAGCCCGAAGTTCGCCTCGATGCCCCGCGCCGTCTTGTCCTTGTAGCTGTGCGCGCGTTCCATCAGGCCCATCGGCGCGAGCGAACCGAGCATCCACATGAGCTCGCAGACTTCCGGCACGTCACTCTGCCTCCAGAAAACGCTCGTCTTCGGATCGAGCCCGCACGCCAGCCAGTCGAGCGCGATTCCGAGCGTATTTTTGCGCCGCTCGTTCGGATCGGTCACCGTCGTCATCGAGTGGTAGTCCGCGATGAAATAGAAACAGTCGCCGCGCGTCTGCGCATCAATGGCCGGACGCATCGCGCCGAAATAGTTGCCGATGTGGAGCGTGCCCGAGGGCGTGATGCCGGTGAGTGTGCGCATTCGATTCGTTCTCTTTATCTTAATCTTTCTCGTTCTTCGCAGGTGAGTGAAGGACAGAGAAAGAGTAAGATCGGGAGAAAGAGAAAGATTTTTTAATCCCGGCGCGGGATCAGTTTCACCACGTCCCGCGTGTGCGCGATCGTCGCCGGCGGCAGGTAGCCGGAAAACGCCATGGTCGGCATCACCAGCGCGCGCGGCCCGAGCAGCGTGCCGGGATTCAGCACCGCGTTGCAGCCGACTTCGGCCTTGTCGCCCACGATGGCGCCAAATTTCCGCAGTCCCGTTTCATAAACCATGTCCGGCGTCCGCACGATGATCGGCTTCTGGTCGAGCCGCAGATTCGAGCAGATCACCCCCGCGCCGAAGTGCGCACCGTTGCCCAAAATCGAGTCGCCCACGTAGCTGAAATGCGGCACCTGCGCGCCGTCCATGAGAAGGCAGTTCTTAAACTCACACGCGTTCCCCAACACGCAGTTCGCTCCGACGATCACATTGCCGCGAATAAACGCGCCCGGCCGGATTTCCGTGCCCGCACCGATCCACGCCGGTCCGATGATCGTCGCATACGGCGGCAGCTTCACCGTCGGATGGATATAAACCAATCCTTCGATATGCACGCCCGGCGGACGCGCCGGCAACGCCACGTCGAACTTATGTGCCGCCAGCGCCGGTCCAATGCGCTTCAACCATTCCCAAGGCGCCACGTCGGCCGGGAAATACACCGCGAAGTGGGCAAGCGACGCCGGCAGAGTGAAAAAATCGGAGGCTTTCATCGGAGAATTCTTTATTTACTAAACCAAAACTCCGCTCAAAGACAGCGGCTTTTTCCAGCCCGCTAAATCTCATGTCACATTTGGGCCTCCTATTTCGTTTAATAGGTAAGCCCGCGCACCGCGGACATTCCCTACCATGAAACCTCGCCTCGATTTCTACCAAGCCGACCCGGCCTCCATCAACGCCATGCGCGACCTTGAAAAGCATCTGCGCGGCTGCGGGCTCGACCCCTTTCTCTACGAACTCGTGAAAATCCGTGCCTCCCAGGTCAACGGCTGCGCGTTCTGCATCGATATGCACACGCGCGACACCCGCGCGCACGGCGAAACCGAGCAACGCCTGCACCTCCTCGCGGCGTGGCGCGAGTCGCCTCTCTACACCGACCGCGAACGCGCCGCCCTCGCGTGGACCGAAGCACTTACCCTTGTCTCGGAAACACACGCGCCCGACGCAGACTATGCCGCCGTGCGCGCCCAGTTCTCCGACGCCGAACTCGTCCAACTCACGCTCCTCATCGGCACGATCAATTCTTGGAACCGCCTCGCCATCGCTTTCCGCGCGTTGCATCCCATCAAGCCCACCGTCGCCGCATGATCGATCCCGGTTCAGCCGCCGCACCCAGCTCACCTTTCGAGCAACACCGCGACTTCTTGCAGGCGCTCGCGTATCGTTTGCTGGGCACGGTGTCGGACGCCGAGGACATCGTCCAAGAAACCTACCTCCGCTGGGCCAAGTCCGAACGCACCGCGATCACCGAACCGCGCGCCTACCTCGCACGCATCACCACGCGCCTCTGCCTCGACCACATAAAATCCGCCCGCGTGCGCCGCGAGACCTACATCGGCCAATGGCTTCCCGAGCCCCTCGTCCAAGCCGCCGACTTCACGGAAAAACCCGCCGACGATCTCGCGCACGACATTTCCTACGCCCTCATGCTCGCCCTTGAGCGGCTCACACCGCTCGAGCGCGCCGCCTTTCTGCTTCACGACGTCTTCGGCCTGCCGTTCGGCGAGATTGCCGGAACCCTCAACCGCACATCCGCCACCTGCCGCCAACTCGCCACCCGCGCCCGCACCCACGTCCGCGCCGCGCGTCCACGCTTCACCGTCCCCGTCACCGATGGTGAACGTCTCGCCGCTCAGTTCATGCACGCCACGCAAACCGGCGACGTCGCCGGCCTCACCAGCCTACTCACCGAGGATGCCGTGCTGCACTCCGACGGCGGCGGTATCGTCCGCGCCGCCCTCCGCCCGATCCTCGGTCGCAATCGCATCACGCGTTTCTTCGTCGGCATTCTGGCTAAGAACGGTCCCGCCGCGCGCAGCGAGGTTGCTGCGATCAACGGGCAGCCCGGCTTCATCAAAAGCGATGGCACCAGCTTCATCGGTGTTTTCACACTCGAGTTTTCCGAGGGGAAGATCAGCGCGATTTATCTCATGCGAAACCCGGAAAAGCTCCGTCATCTCGCCATCCCGCCTGCACTCGATTCATCGCCAGCCTAGCGCTTCGCTTGCAGGAAGCCCGACGTTTTCAACCAGTCGTTCAAGCGATCCGGCCACCTCGTCACATCGTTTTCCGTGCGGCGCAGCCCGTAGCCATGGCCGCCCCGCGGATAGAGATGCATCTCCGCCGGCACCTTCGCGTTTTTCAGCGCGAGGTAGTAGAAAAGTCCCGTCTCCACCCGCACCGAATCGTCCTCCGTCTGCGCGATAAATGTCGGCGGTGTGTTCGTTTCGCCCACGGGCAACTCCGGCGCGATCACATCGTTCTTCTCCTTCACCGTCAGATAAGCGGGGTAAATCAACACGGTGAAATCCGGCCGGCAGCTCACCTTGTCGGCATCATCCACGACCGGATAAGTGCGCGCGTCATGCTGGTTGCTCACCACCGCCGCGAGATGTCCGCCGGCCGAAAATCCCAGCACGCCGATCCGCTTGGGATCGATGCCCAGCTCAGCCGCACGCGACCGCACGAGCCCGACCGCGCGCTGCGCATCCTGCAACGGCGCGGCGTGTTTCTCCAAACCCCCGCGTTTCGGCACGCGGTATTTGAGCAGCACCGCCGTCACGCCGATCGAGTTAAACCAAGCGCATACTTCCGTGCCTTCGAGATCCATCGCGAGAATCGAATAACCGCCGCCGGGCATCACGACCACCGCCGCGCCGTTGGCCTTTCCCGGCTCGGGCGAATAGATCGTTATCGTCGGGCTCGAAACATTCCCGAGCCGAACCACCGGCTTGCCCGCGACCGCGCGGTCCGTCGCCTTGGTCATATCCGCCTCGGGCGGCAGCTCGGCCGTTTCGCCCGGCGCTTTCGCCGGCCAGAGCGGCAGAGGTTTCGACACCGTGGCAAAACCCGTCGCCGCCGCTGCGCTGAACAAAACCGTCACGAGGAAATTTCTACGTAAACCGATGAATAACATTTTGGGGAAGTGGTTGGGGTGCGTCGAGTTCACCGCAACGTCGCCATCCCGGCAAGCGGAACCACGCGAGCCCGGACTTGCCGCATGTCATCAAGACCCGACAAAGTCCGCCCGTCGTCGCGGGTTCCCTCCTTCTTAAAAATATGCCCCAAGCCCCTCTCAACCGCCGCGACTTCCTCCACCTCGCCGGCACCGGACTCCTCGTCGCCACGCTCGCCGATAAACTCTCCGGCGCCGCCACTCCGCCGACCTCCATCACCACCGGCCCCGTCGTCCTCTCCAAGGAGGCCAGCGGTCGCGCCACCGGCTATGGCGAAGCCAGCAAGATCATCACCGCCGCCGGCCAGACCCACGTCGCCTGGCTCGATGCCGACGACAAAAATTTCCGTGTGCGCGCCCGCAGTCTCGATCACCGCACCGGCCAGTGGTCGCCCCTCACCGATATCGGCGCCGCCCACGACAACCACGGGGGCCCCGCCCTCACCATCGATAGTCAGGGCTACCTCCACATCGTTTATTTTCCTCATCACCGCCCCTTCCGCTACCGGCGTTCGCTGCGGCCACACGATTCCTCCGCATGGGGCCCGGAGATTCAGTTCGGCGAGAGCCTTTCCTATCCCGTCCTCCTCGTCGCGCCCGACGACACGCTCATCATGACGTGCCGCCGCTACTACGAAGCCATCGATCATCTCAACGAACTCGAACTCTGGAAAAAACCCGCCGGCGGCGACTGGGCTCGCCAGGGAGTCGTCATGCGCTCGCGCCACCTCGACTATGTCCATTTCCAAGACTCCCTCGCGTGGGGCCGCGATCATCGCACCATTCATCTCAGTTGCCGCATCTACGAGACCAACCCCGTCAAAGGCGCCAAGCCCATCGAAACCCTCGGCTATCTCCGCAGCCCCGATGCCGGCGTCACGTGGCAAAAGCTCGACGGCTCGCCCGTCGCTCTGCCCGCCACCGCCGACACCGTGGAAATCCTCGCCCACGGCGGCGCCGCTACCGGCCGCACGCTCTACGCCGGCTCGCTCGCGGTTGATCCCAAAGGCGTGCCCCACCTGCTCCACAGCATCCGCGAAAACGGCATCGGCCGCACCTACCTCGCCAC
>JANXLP010000433.1 GCA_025355125.1 Opitutaceae bacterium
TCGACGGGATGCCGAAGCGCTTTGAAGTCGCGGAGGGCGACGTGCGGATTTCAGGCGCGGTGGTTTCGATCAGCCCCTCGATGGCGCGGGCGGAGAAGATCGAGTTGTTGACGGTGCGGAAGTAGCCGTTGGCGGGTGTGCGTGGGCGGCGAGCGCCTGCTCAAGGGCGTCGCAGGCGGCGGCGGGGCCGGGTTCGTTTTGGAGGCGGGTGGCGAGGGTGGCGGCGAGCGAGGCGGGGCGGGGATCGTCGAGGAGCGCGGCGAGCGTCTGTGCGGCGGAGGCGGCGTGGTAGCGCTTGCGGGCGAGCGTGCGGGCGGAGCCGAGGCGGGTGAGGCGCGCGGCGTTGTCGAACTGGTCGTGGGCGAAGGGGACGATCACCATGGGGCGACCGGCGCGCATGGCCTGCGCGGTGGTGCCGACGCCGCCTTGGTGGACGATGGCGGCGGCGCGCGGGAAAATGCGCGCATAGGGGAGATAGTCCCACGCGAGGATCGAGGGCGGGAGATCGGGCGGCGGCGGATTGGGGCCGAGGAGCAGGAGGGCGCGGCGGCCGAGAAGTTGGGCGGCGCGGGCGCTGTGGAGATAAAAATCTTCGGCGATTTGCACGGCGGCCGAGCCGAGGGTGAAGACGATGGGCGGGGGGCCGGCGTCGAGGAAGGCGGTGACGGCGGCGGGGAGCGGGGGCGGCGGGGCGGAGTCGGATGCAGGTTTGTCGAAAAAACAGAAACCGGTTTGGTGCGTGATCGCGGGCCAGTCGGGCTGTGGGGCCTGGAGTAGCGGCGAGAAGAGGGCGAGGTTGAGGTGCGGCGAGTATTTGCCGGCGAAGAGGGGCGAGGCGGCGGGAGGGAGGCCGAGTTCACGCCGCAGCGTGCGCAGCGGGGCCCACCAGGAGTGGGTGACGGCTTCGGCGACGCGGAGAATGAAGCGGTTGGTGCGCGGTCCGATTTTTTGAAGGTGGCGGAGAAAGGTCGGGCCGGGGAGCACGACGGGGTCGTATACGGAGAGGAAGGAAATCGGCGACAACGCGAAGAAGGCCCACGGGAGGTTGAGGCGGGCGGCGAGGAGGGGGACGGCGTAGGCGAGCTCGCTGGCGATCAGGAAATCCGCGCCGACGGCGGCGGCCGCAAGGTCGGTGTGCATGTCGCGGATGTTGGGAAAAATGAGGTCGCGCATGAGATACTTCGTGCCGCGCGGGCCGTCCATGACGCGGCGGACGAGTTCCGGGTTGGCGAGCGAGAGGTCGGGGCGGATGGGGACGAAGGGGAGGCCCTGCGCGGTGATGCGGGCGCGGTAGGGTTCGCTGGTGGCGATCACGGCTTCGTGGCCGCGACGACGCAGCGCGTGTGCGAGGGCGAGCGTTGGGTGCAGGTCGCCGAGGGAGCCGAGGGTGACGAGGAGGAAACGGGGCATGGCGGGCGACCGAGCGCAGCGCGGGCGCGGGTGTGGGTGTGGGCGTGGGCGTGGGCGTGGAGGGCGGGTCGGAGACCGCGCCCTACTTTAGGAGGACCGGCGCGCCGGGGCGGGCGGAGGTGAGCGCACCGGCGCGGATGACGGGGACGCCGTTGACGATGACATCGCTGAAGCCGGTGGCGTAGTGGTGCGGGTCTGCGTAGGTCGAGGGATCGTTGACGGTGGCGGGGTCGAAGATGACGAGGTCGGCGACGGCGCCGGGGCGGAGTTCGCCGCGGTCGCGTAGATGAAACGTCTTCGCGGGGAGCGAGGTCATTTTGCGGACGGCGTCTTCGAGCGTGAGAACTTTTTCCTCGCGGACGTAGCGGGCGAGGACGCGGGCGTTGTTGCCGTAACCGCGCGGGTGGGGGACGGATTCGCCGAACTTCCGGATGCCGGAATCGGAGGCGATCATGGTGAGGGGCTGGGCAAGGAATTTCTTGAGATCGGGTTCGCTCATGCCGTGGAAGACGCCCTGCGCGCCGCCGCGCGACTCGATGTCGAGGATGACCTCGATCTGGTCGTCGAGGGTGTCGGCGCTGCGGAGGAGCTGGGCGGCTTCGCGGATATTTTTTCCGTTGAGACGTGGGTCGGCTTTGAAGCTGGCGACGACGGCGTAGGAGAAATCGCCGCGTTTTCCCTTGGCGATGGAGTCCTTCATCTCGGCGACCATCTGCGCTTTGATGGCGGGATCGGCGAGGCGCGCTTTGTAGCGGTCGGTGCCGCCCTCGCGGAATTCGGCGGCGATGAGGGAGGAAATGCCGGTGCTGGAGGCGGTGTAGGCGTATTGGTCCTGCGTGATGGCGAGGCCCTCGGCGCGGGCTTTGGCGAGGTAGGCGAGGATTTCGTCGGCGCGGCCCCAGGCGGTGGGGCTGGAGAGTTTGATGTGGGAGACCTCGGCGGGAATCTTGGCTTCGCGGGCGACGGTGGTGAGTTCGTCGAGGGCTTCGAGGATGCGGGAATTTTCATAGCGCATGTGGCTCGAGTAGATGCCGCCGTGGGCGGCGGCGACTTTGGCGAGGGCGACGATCTCGTCGGTCTTGGCGAAGGTGCCGGGGAGATAGATGAGGCCGGTGCTGAGGCCGACGGCGCCGTTCTGCATGGCTTGTTCGACGAGGGCGCGCATTTGGTCGAGCTCGGCGGGCGTGGGCGGGCGCATGAAACTGCCGCCCATGACTTGGAAGCGAACGGTGTTGTGGCCGATGAGGGTGGCGACGTTGAGGGCGACGGTGGTGCGGGTGAGGTCGGCGAAGAATTTCGCGACGTCGAGGGCGGAGCCGCCGCAGTTGCCGGTGACGATGGTGGTGACGCCCATGCGGAGGAAATTCTCGGCGACGGGGAGTTCGGCGACGTCTTCGGAATGCGTGTGGACGTCGATGAAACCCGGCGCGACAACGTGGCCGGCGGCGTCGATCTCGGTGGGGGCGGTGGAGGCGGCGGGGAGTTTGCCGAGGGCAGCGATGCGACCGGCGCGGACGGCGATGTCGCCGGGGAAGGCGGGGGCGCCGGTGCCGTCGATGATGGAGGCGCGGCGGATGATGAGATCGTAGGTCTCGGCGCGGGCGGGTAAGGGGAAAAAGCAGAGGAGCGATGCGGAAACGGAGAGAAGGCGGAAGGGGCGCATAGGGAGTGGTCAGCAGTGTGTGTGCCGCCGGCGGGATGGGGCAATGCGCGAGGTGGCATGTGGCGGTGAGACAAAATTCCCGCGAAGCAGAGTTTTGCTTTTGCGCGGAATGGAGGGGCGGCGTGTGGTGGGGCGATGGAGGGAGAGCCCACGTTTCGCGAGGCGGTGCGCTTTTGGCTGAAGCTGGGATTCATCAGTTTCGGCGGGCCGGCGGGGCAGATCGCGGTGATGCATCGCGAACTCGTAGAGAAGAAGCGCTGGGTCGAGGAAGGGCGGTTTTTGCACGCGCTGAATTTCTGCATGCTGTTGCCCGGGCCGGAGGCGACGCAGCTGGCGACCTATTGCGGGTGGCTGTTGCACGGGGTGCGCGGGGGGGGCTGGTGGCGGGAGTGCTGTTTGTGCTGCCGGGGGCGCTGGCGCTGTGGGGGCTGAGCTGGATCTACGTGAGCTTCGGCGCGGTGCCGGCGGTGGCGGCGGTGTTTCACCGGCTGAAGGCGGCGGTGCTGGCGATCGTGTTTGCGGCGGTGCTGCGGGTGGGGCGCAAGGCGTTGAAAACGCCCGTGGCGTGGGGGCTGGCGGCGGCGGCT
>JANXLP010000696.1 GCA_025355125.1 Opitutaceae bacterium
GATCGACTCGTATTGCTTCTTCGTGATGACGCGCGTCTGAAAATACGCCTCCTCCAGCCGCTTCAAATCCACTTCGGTGCTCCACTTCATCAGTTGGCGCGTGGTCTTCGCGAACTCCGCCTTGGTCGGCGTGTGTAGTAGGATTTGCCCGGTCTGAAGAAACGCCACGAGGTTCTCGCCCACCCGCACCGGCACCGCGGAATCGCACAACCCCGCGAAACACTTGAGCGTCTTCGGCTCCAGGCGCGCCTGCTCCTCAACCTTTTTTTGCAGCTGCAGACACGCGGAGCACGATTGGTTGCTCTGCGCCATCAGCGCACAAAACGGACTTTCTTTCGGATCGTTGTGATGGGGCAGATCAAACGCCTCGATTGCCCGCAGATTGATCGGCAGCCCCGTGGTCTCGCGAAACGCCTGCTCGTAATCCTTGTAAATCTGCGAACGCCGCAACTGCGCCACCACCGTGCGACTGCGTTGGGCGGCGGAGTCAGGAAGGGCCATAAACCAAGAGGTTAGGTTCGCGCCACGATCCGGCAAGCGGAAGTATTCCCCTCCGACACCACCGAGGGGTAAATTTGCCGTGGACAAGCGGCGCCTTCTCGCGCTCTGATTTTCGCATGTCTACGCCTCTCGGAAAGCTCACCAGTCCATTCAGCCTCGTGGTTGATGCGGTGCTCGTCATCGGATTTTTCATCATCATCTACTCCCTCGTCTCATCCCATGTGATGTCGAACGACCCCAAGATGGTCATGCTCTGGGCCGGCCTGACGTCTGCCTGTATGTCCGGAGTGTTCTGGCTCGCGGTGCAGATGTTCCGCGTGGTGCTCAAGGGCCAGCTCATGGCCAAAAAGAAATAACCGCTCGCGGTTGTTAAGCCCGGTCAGCCCGGGATTCGATTTTGGCGCGTTGTCAGCAACGCGCCTTTTTTGTGCACGCACCTTTCCGTCATGCCGCGATTCCCTTTGCGTCGTCCTGATTTCGACCGCTGTGTCATAACATCGCGCCGCCGCCGATGAGCACCGTCCCCTTGCCTCCCCGCTTACAGCCCCTCGTCGCTTACCTCGACGGTCTCGATGCACGGGCTTCTATCGAGCGCGTGCGTGAGTTACTCGAAGCCAGTGATGTCACCCTCGACGACGTGACCGAGTTCGTGGTGTTCGAGTCCAACCACTACCGGCGCAATCTCGTGAGCATCGGCCCGTGGTATGAAATTCTGGTCATCTGCTGGCAAAGCGGCCAGCGCAGCCCGATCCACAATCACGCCTCCTCCACCTGCGGCCTAAAAGTGCTCGGCGGTGTTTGCACCGAGACGATTTTTGATCACTCGCCCTGCGGCCAGGTCGTTGCTCTGGGCAGCCAGGACCTCGGCGCCGGCTACGTGTGTGCCTCGCAGGATGCCGACACCCATCAAGTCTCGAACCTCCAGACCGAGGACAAGAATCTCGTTACACTACACATCTATTCTCCGCCCCTCCGCTCGATGAAAAAGTTCTCCATCACCGGCCCGTTGGCCGAGGAATGGCGCCCACCCGTCTCCGAGTTCAGTCAGGGCGCGGGTATCTGAGTTTTTATAGCACAAAATTTTCCATGACTTCGCTGCCCTCGCCCCTCGTCGACCTTGCCCCAAAACGCGGAGGTCTGCCCGCCCTATGATCGCCTCACGTCTTCGGCACATCGCCATCATCGGCGGCGGTTTCAGCGGCACGATGGTCGCCGTTAACCTCGCCCGGCTCAGTGAATCGCCCCTGCGAGTCACGCTCATCAACCACAGCTACCCGTCCGGCCGCGGCATCGCCTACGGCACGCGCCGGCCCGAGCACCTGCTCAACGTCGCCGCGCGCAACATGTCGGCCATGCCCGACCACCCGAATCACTTCGTGGAATGGCTCCGCACGCGCACCGAATTCGCCGCCCTCTCCGATACCGAACTCCGCGAGACCTTCATGCCTCGCCGCGTTTACGGCGACTATCTCCGCAGCCTCGCGCACCACTACGCCAAGCCCGTTGACCGCCATGCTCGCGTGCAGATCGAGCTGCTCGACGACGAAGTCACGGACATCAAACCCGAAGGCGACGGCGCCCGTCTGATCCTCGCCAGCGGCCAAAGCCTCGACGCCGATAAAGTCATTCTCGCCACCGGTAACGAACCTCCCGCCGATCTGCCCGGCAACGACACCGTCGCCCACCATCCCGGCTGGTGCGCCAACCCGTGGCTCGACTGGGAAAGCAAGCTGCCCCCCGTCGGCGAGACCATCGTCCTCCTCGGCACCGGCCTCACCACCGTCGATGCGATCATCACGCTGCTCGCCCTCGACTGGCGCGGCACACTCCACGCCGTCTCGCGCCACGGCCTGCTCCCGCAATCTCACTTCAAGGGCACCGAAGATCCGCTCTTCCCACCGCCCGACGTCGATCTCGCCAGCCTCGGCCTCGAACGTCTCGCCCACCTGATGGAGGAACACTGCGAACGTCTCCGCAGCCAGGGCGCCAATCCCGCCATGATCGTCGATAAGATGCGCCCGCACACCCAGCGCATCTGGCAAACGTTTACCGACACCGAGCGCCGCGAGTTCATTACCCGCTACGCCGCCCGCTGGAACGTCATTCGCCACCGCATCGCGCCCTCAATCCACCGTCAGGTCACGACCGCGGTCGAGGAAGGTCGCCTCCAAATCACCCGCGCCAGCATCGCCGGCGTGAAACCGCTCGGCGCCAAAATCGGCATCGAACTCCGCGCTCGTGACGGCTCGGTCTCGACCCTCGAAGCCGCGCTCGTGATCAACTGCACCGGCCCGCACACGCATTTTTCCGCCACGCGCTCGCAGTTGCTCCAGAATCTCCTTACCAGCGGCCTCGCCCAACCCGACTCGATGGACATGGGCGTGCGCGTCGAATCCGACTTCACCGTCGTCGAACGCGGCGGCCGTCGCTCCTCCCTTCTCCTCGCCGTCGGCCCGCTCCTCCGCGGCACGTTGTGGGAAAGCATCGCCGTCCCCGAACTGCGCGGCCAATCGCTGCGCGTCGCCCAGACCCTCCTCGACGAAGTGCCCTCGCCCGCGACCGCCCGCTGGACCGATCCCGCGGAAAACGCGGTCATGGAATATTGGATCTGAGAGGGGCGCAAAGGTGGGGCGGATTATCCCTAATCCGCCGATTTCGAAAAGGGACGGCCTCGCAACGGCGCGTTACGGATAACGCGCCCTACCGGTCCTATCCGCGGAGTTCATCACTCCGCGGTTACCGATCCCACCTTAACGCTTCTTACGCTTCTCGACCCGCGTGGAAGCGATGATCGCGATTTCGTAGAGCAGATACAGCGGCGCCGCGAACATCGTCTGCGTGATCGGGTCCGGCGTCGGCGTCACGATGGCCGCGATGATGAAAATCACCACGATCGCATGCCGGCGGTATTTGCGGAGAAACGCCGTCGTCATCAATCCGAGCCACACCAGCAGCACGATGATTAGCGGAAATTCAAACGAAGCGCCCACGCCCAACACCAGCCACGTGAGCAGGCTGTAATAGCTGCCCGGCGTCCAACGCATCGCGTAGCCAAAGTAATCGTTCAGCTCGAGCGCCACGCGGATCGTGCTCGGCACGAGGAGAAAATAGGCAAACGCCGTTCCGATCAGGAACAGCACCATCGCCGAGAGACACATCGGCAACACTGCCTTGAGTTCCTTGGCGGTCAGTGCCGGCGCGACGAACTGCCCGATGAACAGCAGGAAAAACGGCGCCGACATCACGAAGCCACCGAGCACGCACATCTGGATGACGACGTTAAACGCTTCCATGACCGTCGTCGTGCCCAGCTCCAGCACCAGCTTCGGATAGTCCACCTTCACCGAGGTGAGCGGCCAGAGGAGCACATCGTTGAACTCCTTCAGGAAATAGCCGATGAGCGAGGCGAAGATCAGGAACGTCGCCGCGCACTTGATGAGCGTCCAGCGCAGCTCCTCGAGGTGGTCGAAGAAGCCCATGGGCTTCTCGCGCGCCTCCGGCACCAGTTCAAGGTTCGGTTCTTCGTAGGGAGATTCGTCGGGTGCGCTCACGGTTTGCGAAAGGGAGGAACGTGCATCGTGGGAAGATTTTTCCAAAACAAAAGCGCGATGTCAGGTTTTCTGTCGGCGCGCATCCAAGGCAGCAACGGTTCGAAGTGGCATGGGCATCTTGCCCATGTCTGGTGGCTTATTCTTATTCCAAAAGCGTTCCCTCCCGCCCCGGCGTTGACTCCCCCATCACGCCTGCATGATTTCCCGAGCGCCGCTATGCCACGCCTGCCACACCTTCGCGAGACCCTCGCCACGCTCCGTCGGCTCGCGTTTGAAACGTTGCTCGCCGTGCCCATCGGCCTGCTCGCCGGCTCCGCAAACGCGCTCTTTCTGTGGGCGCTCGACCGCGTCACCGAGACGCGTTGGCAATATCCGTGGCTGCTCTGGCTGCTCCCGGTCGGCGGCTTCGCCGTCGGCTGGCTCTACCACAAATTCGGCGGCAAAGCCGAGGGCGGCACCAATCTCGTCTTTGAACAAATCCACGCGCCCGGCGGCGGCGTGCCCGCGCGCATGGCCCCGCTCGTCCTCATCGGCACGCTCGTCACGCATCTCTTCGGCGGCTCCGCCGGCCGCGAAGGCACCGCGATTCAAATGGGCGGCAGTCTCGCCAGCGCCTTCGCCCGTCTCTGCCGGATCAACGCCGAAAATCTCCGCGTGCTCCTCATGGCGGGAGTCGCCGCGGGTTTCGGCTCCGTTTTCGGCACGCCACTCGCCGGCGCCGTCTTCGCCCTCGAGGTGCTTGTGATTGGACGCGTGCGTTACGACGCCCTCATCCCCGTGCTCGTCGCCAGCATCGTCGGCGACGTCACCTGTTCGGCGTGGGGCATTCACCACGCGATTTACCAAATCGGCATCGGCAACAGCACCGCCCTGCACGCCGCGCTCGACCCGCTGCTCATGGCCAAGGTCGTGGGCGCCGCCCTCGCCTTCGGTCTCGTCAGCCGGTTCTTCGCCGAGATCACCCACGCCCTCCAAGACGCCTTCAAACGCCTCGTGCCCTATGCCCCGCTCCGACCCGTATTAGGCGGGGTAATCGTGATCGCCCTCGTTTATATCGCCGGCACGCGCGACTACCTCGGTATCGGCGTCAGTTCGCCTGACCCCACCGCAGTCACCCTGCTCTCTTCTTTCCATAGCGGCGGGGCCAACCCGTGGAGCTGGGCATGGAAACTTCTCTTCACCGTCGTCACGCTTTCCAGCGGTTTCAAAGGCGGCGAAGTCACCCCGCTCTTCTTCATCGGCGCCACCCTCGGCCACACCCTCGCCCTCGCGCTCGGCGCGCCCGTCGATCTCTTCGCCGGTCTCGGTTTCATCGCGGTCTTCGCCGGCGCGACCAACACACCCCTCGCCTGCACGCTCATGGGCATCGAACTTTTCGGCGCCCACAACGCCGTGTATTTTGCGGTCGCCTGCTGGATCGCCTACGCGCTGAGCGGTCACTCCGGCATTTATTCGGCGCAACGTCTCGGCATCCCGAAACATCCCGCGCCCACCCTTTAAATCTAAAACCCGCCTTATGAACTGGCTCACGTGGTCGCTCCTCTCCGCCGTCTTCGCCGGCCTCACCGCCATCCTCGCAAAAATCGGCGTCAAAGACGTCGATTCCAACCTCGCCACCGCCGTCCGCACCGCCGTCGTCCTCGTCTTCGCCTGGGGCGTCGCCCTCGCCACCCAACCCGCTAGCGCCGTCCTCGGCCTCTCAAAAAAGACTTGGCTCTTCCTCGTCCTCTCCGGCCTCGCCACCGGCTGCTCGTGGCTCTGCTACTTCCGCGCCCTCCAGCTCGGCGACGCCTCCAAAGTCGCCCCGATCGACAAGCTCAGCGTCGTCTTCGTGCTCATCCTCGCCGCCCTCTTTCTCGGCGAATCCCTCACGTGGAAAACCGCCCTCGGCGGCACCCTCATCACCGCCGGCGCCGTGGTCCTCGCCTGGCGTTAAAAACGCCCCTTCTAATCGGCCATTTCGGCCCGTTTTTCCCCGCCACCCGCCCCCACCACTCCGCGCCATTCGCGGCGTTGACAGCCCCCGGCGCGCGCGTTTTCAGTCTTCCGTTCTGC
>JANXLP010000473.1 GCA_025355125.1 Opitutaceae bacterium
GACGTGCTGGCGGTAGTCGGTGCGGAAGGGCCGGGTGTCTTTCAGGCGGATGCGATCCTCAATGCGCGTGGTGCCGGTCTGCTCGATGGTGAGGCCGTTGATGGCGACCTTGAAAGCATCGTAGAGAATCTTGCCGGCGTCGGGCTCGGAGAGATTGCGCAGCACGACCGGGTCCTCGAGATCCACGGGCGACGGCGCGAAGAGCCGGTCGCGCATGAAGTCGCGGACCTTCGGGTAAAGCACCTCGTAACCGCCGACGAGACGCAGGTCTTTCAGCAACTGCCGCGCAAAGAACGCGACGACGGAGCGGTAGTCGGCCACGCCGGTGCCATCGAGTGTGATAGTGTGATGCACCTCGGCATCGAGCATCGTCTTGAAGACAATCTCCCGCGTCTCCTCCGGTGTGAACGGTTTGAGCGGCAGCGTGCGGTTGTCGAAGGTCGCGGGATCGAGGGAAGAGAGGTTCTTGAACTCGCGCTGGTAGCGGCGCGAGAGGCGCGGCAGCGGGATGTCGAGTGCGGCGATGTCCTTGGCGTCGTTTTCCGCATCGACTTCGACGATGATCGATTCCTTGCGCTCGGTGCCCTTGCCCATCGGCACGCGCTCGAAGCTGACACCCTCGCTCTGGATCGACTCGACGAAGTCCATGAACGCCGGCGTGCCCATGACGGAAACCGTCTCCTTCACATCATTGCCAAAATACATCCGGCGCAGACCGCGACCAAGGGTCTGTTCGGGGAGGATGTCGCTCTTAGACGCATAGGCGCGGAGGCCGCAGATGACGGTGACGTTGCGGACATCCCAGCCCTCCTTGAGCATGAGGACGGAGACGATGGCCTTGTAAGGCGACTTGAGGGTGTCGATTGAGTTGGCCTCTTTACGGAGCTTTTCGAGTTCCTCCTTGTTCTTGCCGGAGGCGGCCTCGGAAATCTCACCGTTGTTCTTCGTGTGAATGACGAGGACGCCGCCCTGCAACTCGGGGCAGATCTTCTGGAGATACTCGCCGACCTCGTCGCAGTTGCGCGTGTCGTCCACCATGACGAAGAGCACGGCCTTTTTGCCGAGGGCGTGGTGCTCGGCCTGGCTCTTGCGCCACTCCTCGACGCCGAGGCGGAGGTAGTCGTCGTATTTCTCGGTGAAGATCGAACTCTTGCGGTCGGCGAGTTTCGCGCGGCTGGCGGCGTCGGGGAGCACGGGGTGCTTGACGACGTTCTGGTGGATCGCCTCGACGAGCGGGTAATCGGAAACGGTCTGGACGAAGATGGCGCCGTTGTCGTGGCGCGGGGTGGCGGTGACGTCGATCTGGAGCGCGAGGCGGCGGTCCTTCTGGAGCATCTTGTGGTGGATGTCCTCGATGGACTTGAACCACGCCATGCGCGGATCGTGGATATGGTGGGCCTCGTCGTTGAAGACGGCGAGTTCCTCGATCTCGCGCACGATCTCGCCGAGGTCGGTCTTGCTGTCGGTAGTCTTGCCAGCGGGCTTCTCGCCAAACGCGTCGGCAAGGAAGTAGTCGCGCAGGTCGTCGTCCTCAAGCGACGGGTCGCGGACTTCGCCGAGGAAGACGCGATGGATGTTCGTGAGAAAGAGATTTCCCGTTTCGCGGACGAGGCGGACGTCGTCCTGAATGTGGAGCGTGAGCTGAAAATCGTCGCGCCAGTTGCGGCCCGCATCCCCGTTGGACGGGAGAATCGGGTCGTTGAAGAAGATGCGGAGCCCGTCGAAGTCGGCGCGGAGGCGGTCGAGGACGATGATGTTGGGCGCTATGAGTAGGAAATTGCGCGAGAGCGTGGAGTCAGTCTCGTAGACGCGGTGGAAAAAACTCCACGCGATGAGGAGCGACAGAACCTTTGTTTTGCCGGCACCGGTCGCGAGTTTGAGGACGTAGCGCGGCCAATCTTCGGCGAACATGCCGCTCGATACGGCCCCAGAGGCATCGAAGCGGATTAGATCGTATTTGTCGCGGGCTCGGCGGACCTCGTGAAGCCAGATTACGGTTTCGACGGCTTCGCGCTGGGCGAAGTAGTAGCGGAACGGAGAGAGCGTATGGTCGGCGTTCTCGGTGAGGTGCTCAGTCTCGAACCAGTGGCGCAGCAGCGCGAGCGAAGTGGCGGAAGCGCCGGGGTAACCGTGGCCACGCCACGCGTGGACTTCCTCACGCACCTGGGCGACGAGCGGAGGCAAAAGCTTCTCGTAGGACGTGCTGCGCAGCGCCTCGTCTGCGGGGAACCAACGCTGCGCGGGCACGAGCGGCGCGTAAGGCGAGGATGGAAAATCGGGATGTAGAGCCACGGAGCGTAAACCTTCGCGCGGGGTTCAGTCCCGCCGGAGAGAACCCACTCCTCGGCCGGAAATGCCGATAGTGGAGATTGGGGCGTGGCACATAGGAGCCGCCACTTCGCACTACCGTTAGTAGGGTGTCCAGCCCGCACTGCCGTTGCCAAGGTGTATGAGAAAACGAGCTGCCGCTATTCTCTACCGTGGCAAACGACACGGCTAAGCGCCTGCTGGCGCGGGTAAAACGACTCCGGGAGGGCCTTGGCCTTACCCAGGAAGCGTTCGCCGAAAAGTCCGGCCTCGACTACAAATACTACCAGTCGGTCGAAGCCGGCCGGAAGCGCGATATCCGCCTCTCCACCCTCGAAAAACTCGCCAAAGCCTGCGGGTTGAAGCTTTGGGAACTGCTCAATCTGGACGACGACATCCCCATGATCCTCGCCAAGGCCCCCGCGCCGAATGAATTTCGCCGCCCTGCCGGCAAAGCTGCGCGCAAGGCACCCAAGCCCAGAGTCCGAAAAAAGGCCGACTGAGGTTTACGATCAAGGTAGTCCATTAGGCGGGCGAGCGTGCGCCGCCAGCTTGCTGGCGCCTCGTTCGCTTTCCCGTAGCTGCGAGCGTAAGCGAGTGGCCGGGGACACCACTCGCTTACGCTCGCAGCTACCA